>JAISLM010000078.1 GCA_031290855.1 Spirochaetaceae bacterium | reverse complement strand
GGCCTGCCTGTTCAGCCTCTTTTAAATTCTCAAAATACAGGATATTCTTTTTAAGGGGCGGCTTTGATTTACAGGACGGGCGGCAAAATATTTTTGTCGATTTTACTCCATAGAAAAATAAACCGTCATATTGCCCATCATTTGTCAATACGGCCTGCCATTTTTGATCGTCGGTCATTTTATTTCCCTTTTTTTCTTTGGCACGTAATCTTTCATTCCTTCGATTGTTCCCGCGGCAATCGACCAGAGGTACAGGCTTGCGACCGTGCAATAAGGACTGTATCTGCGCCGGTATTTTTCAAACATCTTTTTGCTTATATCCCTGTGGTGATATAACATACGCAGCCCCCGGTGAATTGCCAGATCGGCGTAACTCAAAATATCGGATCGTTGAAAACAGAATATCATGATCATTTCAGCCGTCCATTGGCCGATGCCTTTTAGGTTCGACAATTCTTTGATTACTTCATTATCTGATTTATCTTTCAACCCGTTGATATTTAATTCTCCGTTTTTAACTTTATGCGAAAAATCCCTGATGTATTCCGCTTTCCTGAATGTCATGCCGAAATTTTGTATTCTTTCAACACTTAAATCGCATATAAGATCTTCTGTTATTGTCACTAATTCATTATTCATCCTTTCCCATATTGTTTTTTGCGCCGCTGTCGAAATTTGTTGTCCGATGATGTGGTGTATTATGGACGGGAATACATCAGTGTCTACGGCCCTTTCTATGTGTCCAATTTTATCAATGGCGTTACCGAGTATTTTGTCCCTGCTTTTCAAATAATCAATTTCTATTTTACCGTATTGAAAAAACAAAATGGCGGCTCCTTTCATAAAAAATATAGTATAGTTTACGGGAATGTGTCTTCCTCTTTTTGAACATTCAAATTTAGGCAGAAACGGAGTATTTGAGGGCAAAAACGGGGTATCCGGGGGCAGAAACGATCTGTTTTGAGGCAAATACACCTAATTTTCCTATAAATTTCCGGGGTTCCCGTGTGCGAAATGCCTCATTTTAAAAAGTAACTTTAGGCCGCCGGATTCCTTCCCGAAGAAGGGGACTGGTCGGCCAGGGCTTCCCGCAACGCGAGGATGGCCTTGTTGACAGTGTGCTGTAACTGAACCGGATTGTAAAGGCCGTATAGCCGGGTGAGTTCCGCTTTTACCGCAGGCGAAAGCGCGTCGGATTCCAGAAGACGCTGACAGGGACTGCGGGGTTCACCATATTTTTTGATCTCTTTGGAACCGGCCTTTACAACGGATCTGGCCGGCAACCGCTTTTTTCTCTTTCATGGATAACCCCATATTGACCTCCGGGAACAATGAGTCCCGGATAGTCTGCCTTGATTTGGGTTACATTTTCAAAATGAGGCAGATGGTCTTTGGCGTTACTTTTTCAATGAGGCAACGCGGCCGCTTGCATACCGGCTGATATTTTGATAAACTTACCGTTACGGGCGTAGTTCACAAGTGCGCCTGCAGAGGAGAAAGCCATGAAAAGGTTTTTTAATTTAACTGTAATAAATGCGGTTATAATCTGCGCTTTGCTTCTTTCGACCTGTGCGAAAGATACAAATCCCGGAGTTTACTTTCTGAATTTTAAGCCGGAGACGGACAAGGAATGGGTCGCGGCGGCGGCCCTGTTTACCAAGGAGACCGGTATCCCTATGAAGGTCGTTACCGCGGCGAGCGGAACCTACGAGCAGACGCTTCGCGCCGAAATCTCGAAGGCGAAGCCGCCGACGCTGTTCAACCTGAACGGGCCGGTCGGTATGCATAACTGGCAGGGCTACACGGCGGATCTTAAGGACAGCGCCCTTTACCAGTGGCTGGGGGATAAAGGGCTGGCTATCGGCGAGGCGGACCACGTTTTCGGCATCCCTTACGCGATTGAGGGTTACGGGATCATATACAACGACGCGATACTGCGGAAATACTTCGCGCTTCCTTCGCGGGCCGTGAAGGATATAAACGGCGCGGAAGGGATCAGCAATTTTGCGAAACTGAAAGCCGTTGCCGAAGACATCCAGGCCCGCGCCGCGGAGCTAGGGATTTCGGCAGCCTTCGCGTCAACCTCGTTTTCGCCCGGCGAGGACTGGCGCTGGAATACCCACCTGGCCAATATGCCGATCTATTTCGAGTACCGCGATAAGGGCGTTTCCGATCTGGACATAATAGATCTTTCCTATTCCGAAAACTTCAAAAACATATTCGACCTGTACATAAACAATTCGATAACGGACAGGAAGATGACCGGCTCTAAAACGGTGGGCGATTCGATGACCGAGTTTGCGCTGGGCAAGGTCGCTTTCATACAGAACGGAACCTGGTCGTGGACGCAGATTTCCGGGGAGAACGGCAACGTCGTCAAGATGGAGGACATAAAGTTCCTGCCGATCTATACCGGGGTTGACGGCGAGGAAACGCAGGGGCTCTGCGTCGGGACTGAAAACTTTATCGCGATAAACAGCCGCACAAACGAGGAAGAGCAGGCGGCGTCGCTCAAATTCCTCGAATGGCTTTTCAACACGGAGACCGGCAAAAACATCGCTTCCTCCAAACTTGGGCTTGTTACCCCGTTTACCACGTTTTCAGACGCGGAACGTCCCGGCGATCCGCTGATAAAGGAAATGTTCCGCTATGTATCCGATCAGAAACTTCACTCCGTGCCCTGGGTTTTTACGACGTTTCCGAGCCAGGAATTCAAGAACGAGCTGGGCGCGGCCCTTAACGCCTATACGGTGGGAAGCCAGGGCTGGGATCATGTAAAAAACACGTTTGTAAACGCCTGGGCTGTCGAAAAGGCCGCCGCCAACTAGGGCGGCTGACGGGTTTAACGGCCCTTGTCAGCGCGGACGCGCGGATAAGGGCCGCCCCGAATTTCACCTCACACGATAATCAGGAGGAAACATGGAAAAATCATTAAAAAAGTATTTTTTGTTTTTTGCGGGGCCCGCGCTGCTTTGTTTTATACTCGCGTTTTTGGTACCGTTCATTTACGGAATCGTCCTTTCTTTTGCAAAATTCGTAACGGTTACCGATCTCACTATTGTCGGTTTCAGGAACTATGCGCAGGCCTTCTCCAATCCCGATTTCCTGAACGCGCTCTGGTTTTCAGTGCGCTTCACTTTCGTTTCCGTCATAGTAACGAACATCATCGCCTTTGCCCTCGCGCTGATGCTTTCCGGCGGGGTGCGCGGGACTAATCTTTACCGTACGCTGATCTTCATGCCGAACCTGATAGGCGGTATAGTGCTGGGTTATATCTGGCAGTTCATAATCAACGGCGTCCTTAGTGTCGCCGGCGTTACGATTACCGTGGACGCGAAGTACGGCTTCTGGGGGCTGGTGATCCTGAGCAGTTGGCAGTTCATAGGCTACATGATGATCATCTACATTGCCGGCATACAGAACATATCCCCGGAAATACTCGAAGCGGCAAAGATTGACGGGGCCGGCCCCTGGACGACACTGACTAAGATCACGATACCTCTCGTGATGCCGTCGATCACGATCACCTTTTTCATGTCCGTCGCCAACTCGTTCAAGATGTTTGATCAGAACCTGGCCCTTACCGCCGGCTTGCCCGGCAAGGAGACCGTCGGCGTGGCGCTCGACATTTACAACACGTTCTACAGCAGATCCGGCTGGGAGGGCGTCGGGCAGGCGAAGGCGTTTATGTTCTTCGTCCTTGTCATGTTAATATCGCTCGTACAACTGTCAATAACGCGCAAGCGGGAGGTGGAAAACTGATGAACGCCGCACAAGAAAGACAGCTCGTAAAAAAAGGCAACCTGGTGATAAGCCTAATCCTATGCGCCGTCTCGATACTGTTTCTGTTCCCGATACTTTTGGTCTTTATCAATTCGTTCAAGTTCAAACTTGACGTGATAAACACGCCGTTCGCGTTTCCCGCCGCCGAATCTTTCGCCGGTTTCAGCAACTACACGAGCGGTCTCGCGGCCACCGGCTTTTTCAGAGCCGCCGGTTTCTCGGTATTCATCACGGTGTTTTCAGTCGCGCTGATAGTGCTTTTTTCAAGCATGACCGCATGGTTCATAACGCGCTGCCGCAGCGTTTTTTGCAAGGCGCTTTACTTTGTATTTACGTTTGCGATGATAGTGCCTTTCCAAATGGTGATGTTCCCGCTCACGCTTGTCGCGAACCTTCTTCACCTGGACAACCCCGTCGGCATACTGTTCATTTACCTGGGCTTCGGCGCGGGCACCTCGGTGTTCCTGTATTCGGGCTTCATCAAGTCCGTGCCGGTCGCGGTCGAGGAAGCCGCCGTGATAGACGGCTGCACGCCGGCCCGCGCCTTCTTCAGCGTGGTGCTTCCGATGCTTACTCCCATCTCGATAACGGTCGCGATACTGAATACGATGTGGATATGGAACGACTATCTTTTGCCCAACCTCGTGATAGGCTCCGAGTACCGCACGATACCTGTCGCCGTGCAGTACCTTCGCGGCGGCTACGGCTCGATAGACATGGGCTACATGATGGCCGTGATCACGATGGCGTTGATACCGATAATCATTTTCTATTTCTTTTGTCAAAAATACATAATAAGAGGTGTTACCGCCGGTTCGGTTAAAGGCTGACTCTTCGGCACGTATAGCTTTCAATGCTTATGGTATTTGAGTTACTCGCCATCATCCTGGCAATCGCGCTCTTTATTACGGCGGCAACGGTGTTTACGCCGTACCCCGCCGTATACTTCGTACGCTGGCTTTTCAAGCAGTACCCCTACGTTCCGCCCGCCGACTACGCGCGTTATCTGGAGAACGTGACGATAGAGCGGGACGTAGACTACGGCTCGGCGTACCCGTCGGGCCTCCTCGACATAATCAGGCCGAAAAACGCTAGCGGTGACGAAAAGGTGATCTTCGCGGTTCACGGCGGGGCCTACATCTCCGAGGGTGACAAGACGGAGTTCTACTACGTGATGCTCGCAAACGAAGGCTTTGTGACGGTGAACGTAAAGTACGCGATAGCCCCTGAAAAGGCCAGATACCCTGTCCCGGTAAAGCAGCTTGAGGAGGCCTACGCCTTCATCAGGGACCATCGTGATCAGTACCGCCTGAACCTGGACAAAGTGTTTTTCTCAGGAGATTCCGCCGGCGCCCAGATAGCCGGGCAGTTTGTCGCGATGCAGACAAACCCGGCATACATGGAAACGATGAACGGCATTTCGCGCGTCCGCTTCAGTCGGCTTGTCCCCCAAGAATCGATTGACGGCGCGGTGTTGCTGTGCGCGGTATACGACTTTCTACGGCTTGACCCCCCGCCTAAAAACACGATGAAGCTCCCGATGAAAAAACTCGCGTTGGCCTATTTCGGCGTTGCAAACACGCACAGCCGCCTCATCGCCAGCGCGGGCCTTTTCGACAAAATTACCGGCGACTTTCCCAGAACCTTCATCACGGACGCGAACACGTACTCATTTGAGTTCGAAGCGAAGGAGATGGTGAATATCCTTGCGTCAAAGAATATCCCCGTCACAAGCGTCTTTTACGATGCCGCCGCCGTCAGCCTGCAGCACAACTACCAGTTCCATCTGGAAAAGCCGCAGGGATACCAAACCTACCAAAAACTGGCGCAATTCCTGAAGCAATGAAGGGAGGTCTTTATGCGCAAGCATTTCCTTGAAGCAAAGAAGCGCCGTGGCGCACCCTTTGCGGCGCTGCCGGCGTTAGCGTTGCTGGCGGCCTTTTCCGCCTGCTCCCGTTCCGCCCCGACGATAGCCTTCTCTACTATGTCGCTCAACTACATCGAGGAAGACGACGGCCCCTTACCCTCGCTCGGCTTTTTCGTGCTTGCCGGCGATGACGACGGCTACGAGGACCTCGCCGAACTGCGGCTTTACAACGACCACGGCGGCCTCCGTTGGACGTTCACGCCGGAAACATGGACGCGCTACGACGAGGCGGGTAACACATGGATAGGCAGCCGCAGGATAGCGATGGCGGCGGGCGAGATTTTCCCCGACGGCCAGTACCGCGCCGTTCTGATCGACAAGGGCGGCGACCGGGCGGAACGCACTTTCGGCTTTGACGTCCCTACTATACCCCGCTATACGTTTCCGAAGCTGACGATCAGCGAGGGACGCTACCACATCGATTCCGAGTACCCCGAACATTACTTTCTCTGCTACAGCCAGGAAGGAAGCTACCGCAGCTCTGTAAAACTGGCGTCTAAAACGGGGGAGGTGTCTTCGTTGCGGCTTGGCTCCGACATCCTGAGCGTCGCGCTGTGGGCGCACGACCCGTCCTATTCGACCTCGGCCCTGACAAAACCCGCGCCCGTAAAGTAAGGCCCGATGCGCGACGACCGTCCTCCAATAAAAAGCTACGTACTGCGCGGCGGGCGCATCACGGACGCCCAGACACGCGCCCTTGCCACGCTGTCCGGCGCCTGGTGCGTCCAGTTCAGCGAGGCTCCGCTCGACTTCGCCGGCATATTCGGCAACGGCAACCCGGTAACGGTGGAGATCGGCTTCGGCACGGGCGGCGCGACCGCGGAAATCGCCGAGGCAAACCCCGAAAAGAACTATATCGGCATAGAAGTTTTCCGCGCCGGCATAGGGCGGCTGTTGATGGAGATCGAGGCGCGGCGGCTGGCGAACATAAGGATCATAGAGCACGACGCCGCCGCCGTACTGGAAAAAATGATCCCGGACGGCAGCATAAACGCTTTCCACATATTCTTCCCCGACCCCTGGGCCAAGAAGCGGCACCGTAAGCGCAGGCTTGTCCGGCGTCCGTTCACGGACACGCTGGCGTCCCGGCTAAAACCCGGCGGCTACGTATACATGGCGAGCGACAACGAGGATTACTGCCGCTTTGCCGCCTGCGAGCTGGAGGCGACCGGCGCGTTGCGCGACGCATACGCCGAGTTTGCCCCGCGCCTCCCCGTCCGTCCTCCCACCAAGTTCGAAAAAAGAGCCCTCGCCGCCGCCTCCCCCGTAACCGAACTTTTCTTTGTAAAGAGAGCCCGCGAATGAGCCTCCGCACGGCAAGCGCGAACAGAAGGTTCTGAAACAGCGCCTGGCCCCTCTGTGTCAACAGCCACAAGCACAATCCACACGCGGACGCTTGACGCTGTTTTGTGGCGGGGAGTTTCATTGGGGGCGCGATAGTTCGGGGGCGAAGTATGTTATTAGGATGTTGGCGCCGGCGCGGAAGATGCTGACGGCGGTTTCGTAGACTATGGCGGTCTCTTCGATTAGGCCTCTGGCGGCGGCGGCTTTTATCATCGCGTATTCGCCGGAGACACTGTACGCCGCGACGGGGACATCTACCAACTGCGAGACGGTCTGTATCACGTCGAGGTAGGAGAGCGCCGGTTTAACCATCACGATGTCCGCGCCCTCCTCGATGTCGGCCAGCACTTCTTTACGCGCTTCTTTCTTGTTGTGGAAGTCCATCTGGTAACTCTTGCGGTCGCCTCTGGCGGGGGCGGAGTCGGCGGCGCTGCGGAACGGGCCGTAGAAGGCGGAGGCGTACTTCGCGGAATAGGCCATGATCGGAACACGCTCGAAACCCGCCGCGTCGAGGGATACTCGTATCTTACCGACCCTCCCGTCCATCATGTCGCTCGGAGCTATCATGTCGGCGCCCGCCTCGGCCTGCGAGACGGCTATCGCCGCGAGGCTGGCGAGAGTTTTGTCGTTGTCAACGTCCGCGCCGCTTGGGTCTAGGATGCCGCAATGTCCGTGGCTCGTGTACTCGCACATGCAGAGGTCGGTGACGCAGTAAAGTTCGCCGTAGCGCTTCTTCGAGAGGCGCAGCGCCTGCTGGACGATGCCGTCCTCCCTGTACGCGCCGCTTCCCGCCGCGTCCTTCGCCGCGGGGATGCCGAAGAGGAGTACCTTGTCGAGCCCTTTTTCGAGGAGGCTGTCGTAAAGCTCCGGCAGCCTGTCCGGGCTCCAGTGGTACTGGCCCGGCATCGAGTCTATCCCGGTCTTGATGTTGACACCTTCCTTGACGAACACGGGGTATATGAGGCTGCCGGCGGAGAGGCGGGTTTCCCGTACCGCCTCGCGCAGCGTCTTTGAGTAACGCAGGCGGCGGGGCCGTTTAATCATTTCCATTTTTCAAAAGCTCCTGTATTTCACGGCTTCCAGCAGGGCGTCTACCATGCCGGGGAGCGTGGCGTTTTTTGCGGTTACGGTGTCGAAGCCGGCGCGGCGGGCGGCTTCCTCCGTCGAACGCCCTATGCAGAGGGAGCGCAGTCCCTGTTTTTGCAGGGCGCTGGTCCGTTCCTCCCCGGCTATGCCTACAAAACCGCTGACGGTGGACGCGCTTGTAAACGTGAGCCAGTCCAGCCCTTCCGTCAGGATGTCGAGGAAAAAGGCGTCGTCCCTGTAGGGGGGCCGGGCGTTGTCGTATACGGCGATATCGAGGAAGCGGATGCCGGAGGCGGCCAGCGCGTCCGGTAGTTCGCGGCCCGCTATCCTGGAACGGGGGAGTATCACGAGTGGGTCGCCGCTTTCCTTCGCTATAGTCCGGGCGAGGAGTCGCCCCAGGGCAGCTCCGCTGTACTGTGGCGGCACAAGGTCGGCGGCGATTCCCCGCGCCGCAAGGGAGGATGCCGTCGTTTTCCCTATCGCGGCGAAGCGGCTTTTGGAAAGGGCGCGGGCATCCTTCCCGTAACCCAGGAGCTTCCCGAAGAAGACCTCGACTCCGGCGGGGCTCGTGAAGGCGAACCACTCCCCGCCGCGCAATCCTGAAAGCGCCTTTTCGAGGAGGGGGGTGTCGGCGATTGGCTCAACCTCTATCGATGGGATTTCGACCACTTCGGCGCCCTCTCCTGCCAGAAGCGCGGAGAGTGTCGCGGAGCGCGAGGCGGGCCGCGTTACCCCTATCCGAATTCCTGAGAGAGGGCTCTTTTCAAACCATGACAGGTTTTGTGACAGGGCGCAGACGCCGCCCACTACCGTGATTGCGGGCGGGCCTATACCGGCGGCAAGGGACTCGGCGTGTAAACGGGAGATTGTCGAGACGACTTTTCGCTGTAGTGCCGTTGAGCCCTGCTCGATTATCGCGGCGGGCGTGTCCGGTCCCATCCCCGCTTCGAGGAGGCCGGAACAAATCGACTCCAGCGCCGATACTCCCATCAGGAAGACGAGTGTGCCGCCGCTTTGGACCAGGGCGCGGTGGTCGATGTCCGCCTTCCCGTCTTCAAGGCTTGCGCTTACGATGTGAACCTGTGATGAGATGCCGCGATGCGTCGCCGGTATGCCGGCGAAGGCCGGGACGGCAAGGGCTGAACTCACGCCGGGGATCACCTCAAACGGGATGTCCGCGAGGCTCAAAAGCTCTAACTCCTCGCCGCCCCGCCCGAAAAGGAAGGGGTCGCCGCCCTTGAGACGCGCTACCTTCTTTCCGGCGGCGGCTTCTTTCAGCAACAGGCTGTTGATCTCCTCCTGGCGGAGCGTGTGCGCCCCCGCCTTCTTCCCCACGTAGACCGTTCTCGCGGTAGCCGGTATACGTGCGATGACGCCGCGCCCGGCCAGGTTGTCGTACAGGACGATGTCCGCTTCGCGGAGCGCGGCTTCCGCCCTGCCTGTGAGGAGGCCCGGGTCGCCCGGCCCCGCGCCGATAAGCGTGACCCGGCCCTTTCCCGCGCCGCTTCTCCTGTGGTATTCGGCGAGCAGCTTCACCGCAAGCTCTTTCCCCGGAGCCTCCGCGTCCGCCGTAGTCCCCGAAACGCTTCCCGTAACGAAGAAGGAGGCCTCGTCCTCCGCGTAGAGGCCATAGAGGACGAGCGCGTCGCCCGATACTTCCGCGTAGGCCGCTACCGGTTTGCCGCAGCCGCCGTCCAGGGTGCGGACGAAGGCGCGTTCGGAGGTGGCGGCGGCGCGGCTTACCCCGTCGTCGATCGCGGCGAAGTACGCATCCTCGTCCTCCGCCCTCGCGCATACTGCGATTATCCCCTGTCCCGCCGCCGGGATCATCTCGTCCGTGCTGAAGACCCGGCTTATCCTGTCCGGGAGGCGGAGGCGGAGGAGCGAGGCGGCGGCAAGGACTAGAGCCCCGTATTCGCCTTCGTCCAGCTTCTTGAGGCGCGTTAGGACGTTGCCGCGTATGGGCATTGTTTCCCAGCCGGGAAAGAGCCGCCGCGCCTGGCTAACGCGCCTTCCGCCCGAGCAGCCGAGCGGCCTCGACATCTCGGGCTTTGTCGTGCCGGACGGCAGCACTAGAACGTCGGCGGGATCGTCGCGGCGGAGGAATGCCTTTACCGCTATTCCCTTTTCCAAAAAGGCGGGGATGTCTTTGAGACTGTGGACGGCGGCGTCGATCCGGCCTTCCAGCAGGGCCGTGTCGAGTTCCTTTATGAAAAGCCCCTTCCCTCCGACGCTTTCCAGCGGCCTGTCCTGGATCATGTCCCCCCGCGTCTTAATCGTGACTATTTCCACCTTGATGTTCCTGTCGAAGCGCCTTATCGCGTCCGCCACGCTCTCGGCCTGTATCACGGCAAGGGCGCTTTCGCGGCTGCCGATACGGAGTGTCTTATCCATGCCCTAAACCCCCAGAAGTCCCCGTATCCGCCGGGCCGCCCCGCTTACGGCCACATGGTCGTGCCCGTCGGACGTTAGCCCGATTGTCAGCTTGTCCGTGCAGACTACGGCGGGAAAGTAGAACGTGGATTCCTCTTTGCGGTCGGCCACCGATACCGGGATTTTTTTAGCCCCGCACTCGTCCGCTATCATCCTGTTGACCTCTCGGTCGCCTGTAGCGGCAATCACGAAGTCCGCGTCGAGCGATCCCGGCCTGTAAACGTCCCGGCGGACGGTGACCCGCCCGTCCCCGTTATCACGGAGGCTTTCGATCTCCGGGCATAGTTCCGGGGAGACGAGTTCCACGCGGCAGTCAAAGCGGAGCAGGGTTTCAAGACGGCGCAGCGCAACGGCCCCCGCCCCCACGATCAGGAATTTCCCGCCGGAAACATCATGAAACACCGGAAAGAATCTTTTACGCGCAGCGGCGGCGGGGGTGCGGGTGGCTGCGGCTTGCGTGGCAGAGGCGGGGGCCGGCGGCCCGCAGATGATGCTGACGATGGCCTCTGCGTCGAGGCCCTCTTCTTTTGGAGGGCGGACGGCAAGGACACGGCAGCCTTCGGCGAGGGCGGCGGAGAGCTTTTCGGCGAAGCCGCCCTCCGCGCCAGTTTCTTTGCTGACAAGCCAGTCGGCGTTTATCTCGCGGAGGACGGCGCGGTTCAGCGCCGTTGAAAAGGGGCCCTGCATCGCGATGATGTTTTTCGCGGCGATGCCCGCCTCGCGGCATACGCGGAGGCTTTCTTCCAGCGGGAGTACGCGGGGATAGACTCTTCCAGCAAAGGCGCTTCCGGCAAACGCGCCGACCTCCTTCGAGCCGGTGGTAAGGAATATGTTGCCGCTCCTGTCCGAGAGAAACGCGGCGGCCTCGCCCACACTGTCAACATAAACGATGTCGAGAGCGGCGGGCGGCGGCGTCCGGGTGTCACGCAAGAGACGCAGGTAGGGGCGGCCAGCGCTTTCGCAGGCAGCCTTTATGTTTCGGGTGACGAGTTCGGCAAACGGATGTGTGCAGTCGATCACATAATCCGGCTCATTTAGTTTTATTTCATTGGTGATTTCCTCTCCATCCAGCCTTCCGCAACACACGCTTAGCTTCCTTCCTGTAGCCGATTCCCTGTCGTGCCCCCGCGCGATTTCATCTTCCATAAGCTCCGCGCCGTAGTCCGTGGCGCAGTAAACGCGGACCTCCATATCCAGACCTTTTTCTCCAGCCGCGTCCAGCAAGGCCGCCGTCAGCTTTTTGCCGTCACCCGTGCCCGCAAAAATAAAGACCGTCATCCGCCTGGATAACCCCTGCGCGTTACCATCTTTCCGTTGATGACGGCAGTCTCGTTGTTCCCGATAAACACCGTCGTGAACATATCGACGGTCATCTCCCGCAGTTCCCCCAGGGACAGGACACGGCAGCTCTCGCCGCCCCGGCCCACACTGCGGGCCATCCCGCAGACCGTTTCCGGGCCGCGTTCCCGCAAAATGATGTAGCAGGCCGCGGCAAGGTGATCGCGGCGTTTCATGCTTCCAGGGTTGTACAGGCATATCACGAAGCCGCCCCTCGCCGCCCCGTCGATCCGTTTCTCTATAACGCTCCACGGCGTTAGCAGGTCGGAAAGGCTTATCACGGCAAAGTCGTTGGAGAGCGGCGATCCCAGTAGGGCCGCCCCCGACAGCGCGGCGGTGATTCCGGGGACGACCACAAGCTCCACCGCCGGATACCCCTCCGCCAGTTCCAGGCAAAGACCGGCCATCCCGTAGACTCCCGCGTCCCCTGAACATACGAGCGCGACGTTCTTACCCTCCGCCGCCTTTTCCAGAGCGAACACGCACCGTTCCGTCTCTTTACGCATCGGCGTCGAGAAACATTCCTTGCCCGCGACAAGCTCCCTCACAAGCTCGACATACAGCGGGTAACCCGCGATCACTTCCGAATCGGCAAGCGCGGCGCGGGCTTCTCCACTCAGGTACTTGTTATCGCCCGGCCCTATCCCGACAACATACAACCTCATGCCCTCTCCTTGTCCTTAGTCTCAACGGCAGAGGCACTCCGCAGAGCCTCAAAGCATTCCGGCCAAAGAGCCGCGTCAAGATTCTCGCGCAACCCGAACAGCATCCTGTCGATAACCTTCCCGGCGGCCCGCGCTACGGCGGCCCGCAGCCGCTCCTCCGCCATCTCGTCCCGCGCACAGTCCCCGATCACCGTGCCAAGCCGCCTCAGCATATCAGCGGCCGCCTCGTTCCGCACGGCGAGGATCGTTTCCACGTTTACGCGGAAGGCGTTCCACTCGATAAATGCCGCCATTTCCTGATCGATTATGTCCTTTATCATTTCGGCGTCGTCGGCGGGACAGTCCCTAAGCGGACACTGTTCGTTGATCTCGTCAATGTCAAAAAGCCTGACGCCGCCGATCTCTTTCAGGGCCGGATCTATGTCACGCGGCATCGCAAGGTCCAAAAACACGCGCTCCCCCCCGTCCCGAAGGCGCTTCTCCGCCTCATGATACGTGATCGTGTGGTGCGGGCTGACAGTCGCGCTTATCACGATCCTGTACTCCGCCAAAACCTCGTAGCGCCCATCATAGTCTATCACGCGGACGCCGGGAAGCGCGGCGTACTCGTTTTCGTTGCGCCGCCGCCGCGTCATCGTGACATCCGCGCCCGCGCGAGAAAAAAGCTCCGCGCAGAGCTTCCCTATCACGCCGCTGCCGATCACGAGGGTTGCCGCGCCCCGCACGTCAAAACCGTTTTCACGGACAAAGTCCAGCGCGGCGGAAGACACGGACACGTCGGCGCGCGCTATGCCGGTCTCCGTCCTGACACGCTTCGCCGCCGCTATAGCGCTTTGGAAAAGGCGCTCCAGCGTAGGCGTCGCGCAGCCGGCCTCCCGCGCCGCTTCGAGAGCCTCTTTTACCTGCGAAAGTATCTGGTTTTCGCCCCTTATCTGCGATTTGAGTCCGCCCGAAAGGTAAAAAAGATGCTCGACCGCCTCCCTCCCGTCCCGGCTTACAAAAATGTTTTTACAGTCAATGTATGGGACGCTCTTCAACTCGCTCAAAATCCTGTCCGGGCGCGGACAATCCCCGCCCTCGTCACAGAGCCAAAGCTCCGTCCGGTTGCAGGTAGCGATGATCACGCAACCCGTCCCCGCGTACCGCTCTCGCACACCGCAAAGCGCGGCCTCCCTCGCGGCGGCGGTGAAGGTAAAACGCTCGCGCTCCCCGACCCCGGCCCTTGTATAATCTATTCCCGCCATGCGGATATTCATTGCTAAACTATAGCCCGCCCGCCCCTTTCCCGCAAGCGGCCCAATTGGACATCGAAAAAGTAACCTAAAGTACGCAGTCCGCGTCCCGTCAAAGCCTGTCACGACAGGGAGTGTAACGGCTGCCATAGGCGGCAGCCTGTTGTTGTTAAACCGGAAAAGAAGCCGGAACCGTAAAACCGGACGGACAAACCGGCCCGCGCAGGGTAAACCGCCGCCTGCCTGGAGAGCGTCCGGCGGTTTTACCGGTATAATTGCGGGTTCTGTCCGACCGGACGTATAAGGCAAAACATCGGTTTCCTCGCGTCAAAAGGCAAGCCGGACTTCCTCCCCGTGAGCGGCAAACTGTTTATCCCGGTAAGTTAAATCACGGTATCTCATTATTCGGCTGCGCTTTCCCTCCCGCCGCATCCGGCCTTATCAAAATCGCCTGTTTCTTAACAGTCCGTTTTCGCTTATCATTGACATCATGCGGGTAATAAGGGCGCGGGTTCTGGGCTTTTGCGCGGGCGTGAGGCGTACCGTCGATCTGGCGCGGGAGGCCGCGAAGGAAAGGCGGACGCGGCTCTTTACGATGGGGCCGCTGATACACAACGGGCGGGCCCTTCGGGAATTGGAGGAGGCGGGCTTTTCGGTGCTGGACGAGGACGGGTTGCCGGAAACGCTCGCCGGATCCGTTACCGTGATCCGCGCTCACGGGGTAGGGCCGGCGGCGAGGGGGGAACTGCTGCGGCGCGGCACGAAGATAATCGACGCCACCTGCCCCAAGGTGCGCGGGAGCCAGATGAAGGCGCTCGCGCTATCCCGGAAAGGCTTTACCGTGTTTATCGCCGGTGAGAAGGATCACGGGGAGGTGCGCGGGATCAGGATGTTTGCTCCGGGGAGTCTTGTAGTCGAGAACGGGGAGGAGGCCTTCGAGACGGCGAAGGCGCTTTTTTCAAGGGACGGGGCGGTGAAAACCGCGATAATAGGTCAGACGACCATTTCCGGCGCGGAGTACAGGGTGATATGCGCCGCGATAAGGCGCTTTTTCCCGGCTCTGGCCGTCTATGACACGATCTGCGGCGCGACGGCGGCCCGTCAGGAAGCGCTCGCCGGGCTTTGCGATGAGGCGGACGCGCTGGTGATAGCGGGAGACCCCGCCTCCTCCAACACCCGCCGCCTCCTCGCCGTCGCGAAAGGACACGCAAAACCGGCATGGATAGTCAGCGACGCTTCCTGTCTGCCGCCGGAACTCGGCTCTTTCGGCACTGTCGGCCTATCCGCCGGGACATCCACACCGGATGTCCTTATCGGCGAGATAGAACGGGCGATAGCCCTGCTTTAACGGTAGTAGAAGCCGTCGTCCGGCAGTCTGCCGCCTATCGATTCGGGGGCAAACTCCAGCAAGGTTTTGTACATGGACTCCAGCGAGGGCCGGGCGGACACGGCGTCGAGGAAGGCGTAGTTGCTGCGCGGAACGGACGCCTTGACGACCGCCGCTTTGAGCCCCAGTTCATGCTTTTCGACCAACACTCCCGCCTCGGCGGGGTTCGCCTTCACCCAGTCGATGGAATCTTTCACGGCTGCCATGATCGTCTTGATCGCGTCCGGGTTCGCCTTTGCGAACGGCGCGTCGACAACCAGCACGGTGATCGGGTAGTTGCCCTGTCCGCCGGCCTTCTCCCACTCGGCCTGAATGTCGCCTACCTGTACCAGTTTTCCGCCGCCTCCCTGAAGCGCCATCGTAGCGAAAGGCTCTGGGATGATCGCAAGATTTATCCGCCCCGCGATCAGCGACTGGGCTATTTCCGGGTAGGCGAGGGAGTAATCCAGCTTCACGCCGGTTTCGGGGTTTATCCGGTACGTCGTCAGTATCTTGCGGAAGACATAATCCGGCACGGCGCCCTGTCCCGCGACCGCTATCGTCTTGCCCTTCAGGTCCGCTATCGTCTTTACCGCCGGGTCGCCGGAGATGAGGCTCAGCATACCAAGCCCCGTCACGGCGGCCACTTGAACCGGCTTGCCGCTTGCCGCAACCTTGGCGGCAACGTTTGCCGGCAGAATCCCGACCTTCGCCTCTCCGGCGATGAAACGTGTCGCCATCAGATCCCCGGACGCAAGCGCCTCAACGCTTACCGTCATGCCGGGTATTTCGGGCGGCGTTTCAAAGACCCGTATCATGCCGACCCCGGACGGTCCCTTCAGACCGTAAATGGTGAGGGACACCGGCGTCGGGGCCGGCGCCGATTCCGTCTCCGCCGCCTTCTTGCCGAAAGCAAAACCGGCTCCCGCGGCGGCGCACAGCAACGCGCAACAAACAATAATCCTTTTGACCATAAGAATCCTCCTGTGACTATACCGGACATTGTAGAAAATGCCGGATAATTTGTAAACAGACCGCATGACGGGCCGTGAAACGGAAGCAATGACGTTAAGGAATTACGGCGGGTAAAAGGCGGGAGACCGCCCGTCATAAGCGGACGCTTGAAAACATCCGCACGGCATACTTAAAATGTATTCATAAAAATGCCGGCCAGCATATACCCCAACTGTTTAAAATGTAAGTTTTTCAAGGTGAGCTGGGACCCCGCTTTTCCGCGCTGCTGTACGCAGTTCGGCATAAAGTGCCGCCCGCTGCCATCCGTCGAGGTATTCAACGCGACAAAGCGGCACTGCCCGTCGTTTGCCGTCCGCGATCCGCGCCGCTCAACAGACTGAGAAGCTCTCTATCGAGACAGCCTTCCCGGTCTTCGTCAAACGGACACAGACGCCCTGTACGCTTCCCGTGCCCTCCGCGCCTCGCATCGGGTAGGCTATCTGCCGCGAAGCGCGTTTCATGCAGATATCCTTGTTCATGCCTATTATGCCGTCCAGGACGCCGGTCATTCCAAGGTCGCTGATGTAGGCCGAGCCCCCGGGCAATATCTTCGCGTCCGCGGTTTGAACGTGGGTATGGGTGCCTACAAGCACCGAGGCGCGTCCGTCGGCATAAAAACCGAGAGCCTCCTTTTCCCGTGTCGATTCGGCGTGAAAGTCAAGCAGCACGAAATGAGGCGGAGCCTTGCCGTCCCTTTCCGCCGCCGTCCGCGTCTCAAGAAGTATCGCGTCGAAGGTCCTAAACGGGCAGTCTATCGGAGGCATGTATTCGCGCCCCTGAAGGTTGATAACCAGAAAGCGGCGCCGGCCTTTTTCGATCAGGATAAAGCCGCGGCCCGCGGCGGGAGCCGGGTAGTTGGCGGGGCGCAGCACACGGCTTTCGCTGTCCATGAAGGACCAGAATGTGCGCTTTTCCCAGATATGGTTGCCGCCGGTGATCACGTCAACGCCGGCAGCCAGTATGCGGAGCGCGTCCTGCTCCGTCATGCCGAATATCGAGGAGTTCTCGCCGTTTGCCGTGACAAAGTCCGCGCCGTACCTGTCGACGAGGCCGGGCAGCAACCGTTCCAGCGCCGCCAGCCCCGCTTCCCCCACGACATCGCCCAGCATCAGGACGGACGCACCCTTATCTGGCATATTCTACGATACGGGTCTCTCTGATGATCGTTACCTTGATGCGGCCCGGATAGTGCAGATCGCCCTCAATTTTCTTGGCGACATTACGCGCCATAAGCCGGGACTGCTCGTCGTTCACCTGCTCGTTATAGACGACAACCCGCAGCTCGCGCCCGGCCTGGATCGCAAAAGCCTTTTCCACGCCGGCGAAGCCCGTCGCTATGTTTTCCAGGTTTTTTAGCCGCTTGATGTAGCTGTCAAGCGACTCCCTCCGCGCTCCGGGCCGCGCAGCCGAAATCGCGTCCGCAATCTGGACGATAACCGACTCTATGCAGCAAGGCTCGATATCCCCGTGGTGCGCCCCTATCGCGTTGATAACGCGGGCATCCTCCCCCATCTTTCGCGCCATATCCATGCCTATCTCGGCGTGATTCAGATCGGAATCGGTATCGACACCCTTGCCTATGTCGTGCAGCACGGCGGCCCGTTTCGTAAGTTCCCGGTTCGCCCCAAGCTCCGCAGCCAAAAGACTCGCGAGCTGGGACACCTCCCTCGAATGCTTCAGAACATTCTGCCCGTAACTCGTGCGGAAATAGAGCCGCCCCAGAAGCCGTATCGCGTCCTGACTGATATTGTGGAGACCAAGGTCGTAGATCAGCTTTTCGCCTTCCTCGAATATCTTCTGCGAGACCTCCCGTGACACCTTGCTGACAACCTCTTCTATCCTTGCCGGGTGTATCCGTCCGTCCGAAACGAGCCTGTCGAGCGAGATCTTGGCGATCTCGCGGCGCACCGGGTCGAAGCATGAGATCACGACCGCCTCCGGCGTATCGTCGATGATTATATCGACGCCCGTTATCGTCTCAAAGGTTCGGATATTGCGCCCCTCTCGCCCTATTATCCGGCCCTTCATCTCGTCGTCCGGCAACGACACGGTAGATACCGTTACCTCGCTGGTAACATCCGTTGTAAGCCGCTGTATCGCGGTAACAAGAATATCCTGGGCTTTCTTTTCCGCGTTAATGTTCGCTTCGTTTTCTATCTTGTTGATAATAGTCTGGGCGTCGTGAACGGCCTCGTTCTCAAGATATTTAATTAATTGGGCCTTGGCCTCGCCCGATGTAAGCCCGGATATACGTTCCAGTTCAAGCCGGTAGCGATCCTCTTCCTGTAGAAGCGCGTTTTCCCGCGCCTTAAAACCCTTTTCCTTTTCCGCAAGCTGCTGTTCGACCCGCTCAGCCTGCCGAAATTTTTTCTCTATCGCGTCCTCCCGTTGCAGGACACGGTGTTCCAGCCGTTGTAATTCCGCTCGTCTTTCCCGAGTCTCCCTTTCCGCGTGATTGCGCTCGCTGATTATTTTTTCTTTTGCCTCGAGAAGCATCTCCTTCCGTATGGCATCAGCATCTTTTACTGCATCCTCTTTAATTCGTCGGGCAAGCTGTTCCGCCGCCGTTAATTGAAATCTGGCATAAAGCCATCTAATGATCCAGCCTAAGGTTAACCCGGTAAGAGGGGGGATTATCCATAACTTCAAATCCATATCTGACCCCTTACCTTTAACTGTATATAAATGAACCCTATCTTACTATTCCACCATAATTTAGTCAAGCGGCCGCGCTGCCTCATCAGCAATTCCGAATTCAACCGTCAGGAACATTGCTAAGGCAGGGGGCGCCTGGCGCCAAATTTGTGGCATAATCCGGCATCCCTGCCGGATTATGCCATCGGAGTTTTTGCAAAGCAAAAACTCCGGCTAAAGATGTGGAAACAGCGCCATCCATGGCGCGAAGCCGGTACGCTACATATAGGGCCGGGGTCAGACACTGTAACGGGTGGCAAGGGCCGGTTACGCAAAAGCGCCCGGCGCCGTATCAAGGGGATTTAACCAAGAACCACGCAAACTCATAAATGAGCCTCCGCGCGGCAAGCGCGAACCGAAGGTTCGGCGGGGTATTAAACAAGACTGCGAATGAACCTCCCCGCCACAAAACAGCGTCAAGCGTCTGCGGCAAACCGCTATGCGGTTTGTGCCTGACGTTTTACTTCCAGCCTAACCTGATAAGAAGGTTAACGCCCCATGTTTTTGGCTTGTCTTGGGACCCGGAAAAGGCTGTTTTGGAAGTGGGGAAATACGAAGATGCCGTGATTCTTTTATCAAAAACCGTATTACGCAGCGCAGTTTTCAGCAGCGATTTGACTACGTTTCTACAGCGCGGTAATACTATAATGTTGCCAGGCTAGCGCAAGGTTCGCAGCATGGCGCGTAACTCCGGGTCGGCGGCGGGGGCGGACGGATGCGAGGCGGACGCCGCCCCGTCCTCACTTTCGGCGACGACCTCGTCGCCCGCGGCGACGAGGTCGAAAAAGCCGGCGCGGGTAAGCGTCCCGGAAGAAAGCTCCTCGCCAAGCTGTTTCGGCGTGAAGGCGCCGGTAATGTCGCCGTCCGCATAACGAAGGCCTATGCCCTCGCCGCGCACGTCCACGCGCCCCTTTCTGACGATACGGTACACGACATCTTCGCGGCAGCCGTCCAGCCGACCTTTGTCGATCAAGCCTTCCCCGGCGGCGCGGCGCAGAAGCACGGCCCGGAAAGGCAGCGCCGCCCCGAGCTGTTCCGCGATGTTCCGCGCCGCGTTACGCAGCCTGTCCGCGCCGGTACGGTACACGCTGAAGGCGGCGGCGGGCGCGCCGGTGCGCGCCACGTAGAGTTCGGCGTTTACCGCGATGTCGCGCTCGTTCTCAAGCACGTTGACTATCAAAAAGTAGTCTGCGGCCCCGTCACGGGCCGTTCGGAAGGCGGACGCGAATGAACCTTGCCGCACTTCCAGCGCGGGGGTGCCGATGTTGCCGTCGTGCACCAGAATGTCTTTTATGTACCGTGAGGCGATGTAGCCGGCGTCCGTGTGGTAAAAGGCCGACTGGCCCGCAACGGAAAAGATCGCGACGTTCCAGTGCGGAAGTATCTCTTCCATGTCGACGTTCCAAAGCTTCGCAAGCCCGCTTCCCAGAAGCGCGGCGTAGGTTTCAATCTGATCGTCCACGGCGCGGTCGCTCATCCCCAAATCGCGCATGAACTTCAATTCTTCCAGGTAAAGCACGGGATAACCCTGGAGCTTTAGGATTTCGGCATACTCCAGCCGTTCCTTGGCGTAGGGATCGAGGCGCAGTCCCCGGCGGTACTCGAAAAGCGCCTCGGAACCCAGATTTCGGGCGCGGTAAGCGCGGGCGCGGTCAAAATGGTAGGCAGCCCGGCGGGCCCGCTGCGGGTCCTCAAGCCGCGTCGTCTCGATAACCAGGTTTTCCAGCGCGATACGGGTGAATTCGTCCTCGCCGTCAAAACCCAGCGCCTGCTCCAGTATCATGCGGGCATCGTTTTTCCGCCCCATGCCCTCGTAAGCCATCCCCTTGAGGAGCCACGCGCCGGAGTTCTGATGCTCGGCGGCGATGATGCGGTCAGCAAGCGCGGCGGCCTCCCCGTACTCCCCGTTGCGGTAGCGCAGCGAGGCAAGCAGCGAAAGCGCCGGGACAAAACCGGGACGCAGGGACAAGGCCCGTTCCGCGTCGGCGATCGCGGTGTTTATATGAGAGGCGCGGGAGGCAAGGTATGCGGCGTAGTAGTAGACGCGGTAATCGTCGGGATGCTTCAGTTCGGCGCGTTCTATGTAGCGGCGAGCCGTCTCCGTGTCACCCAGGGAACCGGTAACCAGCGCAAGGGACACTAGGAGCCGCCGGTCGTCCGGGTAGCGGCGAACGGCCTCGTTGAAAAGCCTCACGGCGTCCCCCGGCTTTCCCCGCGCGACTTCGAGCTCGGCGGCGGTAAACAGCGCGTTCACGTTGTACGGTTCGCGGGACTGCACGTATTTTACGATGTCCGACGCCTCGTCCAGCCGCCCCAGCGCAATCAGTATGAAGGACTCAAGATTCGCGGCCTCCATGTTGAGACGGGCAAGTGCGCGAGCCTTCCTTACCCATAGGAGCGCCTCGTCGTACTCTTCGAGCGCATAGTAACACTCCGCAAGCGCCGCCGCGCCCTCGGCGTGGGCGGGATTCTGCTTTATACATTCCAGAAAGTCCTCGACCGCAGAGTACCAGTCCCCGGCCAGCATCGCGCTTTGCCCCCGGTTATAGAAGAAAAGCGCGTCATGCGGATTCTGCGCCTGCCCCGGGGCCGATCCAAAGAAAAACACGGCGGCGGCCAGGGCCGGTACAAAGCGCCCCCTTGCTTTGAGGCGAAAACATCGATCAAAACGTTCAAAAAAGCCGGATTTCTTCATTTTGTAAGCCAGTCCGGTAACATGATACCAATTGTCAATATTTTTATTAAGCCCGCCGGGGATGCCCGCGCGGATACAAGGGGAGACCGTTCCGGCGCGTACAGCCGGCATCGCCCGGAGGCGGCGCAGGCTGTCGCCCGGAACAGGGCTAGTTCCTGGAAAAACCGTACTTTTGGAACACGGCAAGACCTGAGTCGGAAGCAAGGAAGTCAACGAACAGTTTGGCCGCCTCCGGGTTGGGGGCGTTCTTGAGGACGGCGACCGGGTATATCACGGGCGCGGAGAGTATCCCTTCCGCCAGCGTTTCGATCACCGTCACCTTGTCGGTAGAAGCCGCGTCCGTGGCGTACACGATCCCGACCTCCGCGCTGCCGTTGCCGACCCAGCTCAGCACCTCGGTAACGTTAGTGCCAAGGCTCTTCGATGTTTCGGGCAGCTTGTCCCAGACGCCCAGCTTTTTGAGCGCCTCCTCGGCGTACTGGCCGGCGGGAACCGATTTGGGGTCGCCTATCGCGACGGTTTTTGCCTTAGTCACGTCGGCAAAACCGCCGACAGCCGTCGATGCCCCCGCCGGCTTTATCAGAACCAGCTTGTTTTGTAACAGGTAGTCCACAGCGCCCTTTTCGATGTAGCCCCCGGCAACCAGCGCGTCCATCTGTTTTACGGCCGCCGACATGAAGACATCCGCATGAAGACCGTTTTCGATCTGGGTCTGCAGCTTGCCGGAACTGTCGTACGTTCCGGACACCTTTATCCACGGATATTTCGCCTGAAACTGAGGAATAAGTTCCTGGTCGTAAGCGTTTTTAAGGCTTGCCGCCGCCGCCGCCAGAATCGTAACATCCTCGTTTCGCTGCTCCGCGACGGGTGTTTTTGCCGCCTGCCTGCCCTTCGCAAACAGGGCCGTTTGTCCGCCTGCGGCAAAAATTGCCGCTAAAACCAGCGCGGCAGCCAGGCCGCGTGTTTTTAAAAATTTATTCATAACGCAAATCTCCTATCAGCCGTACTGTACACTTGAACAATTTGTTTGTCAATACAATACGGGTGGGCAAAACACTGACAGGGCATTGTCAGTGAACCTCCCCCGCCACAAAACAACATCAAGCTGTTTTGCCTGACGTTTTACCGCCTTATTAAACCCAAAAGGAAGTGATAAGGCGGCGGTATCTTGTAAGCGCCGCATAATTCGGAGAGCTTCGATCAGGTGCGGAAATTTATCACCTCGAATAAGGGCTGGAACGATGAACGAAACTGGTGGATTGAAGGCTGCCTGGAGCGGGATACGGGAATTGGAAACGGGTCCTGGCCGTTGCGGGGGCCGAGCCTCCGACAGGCGGCAAAACTCATACAGTCCTGTTAGCGAAGTTTGGGCTGTATTTATTCGCAGTGGGGTCTGCTCCCCCGCCCCTTGGGGCGGTTAGAGTGGGTAGCAACTACAAAAAAATTGTAGTAGACGGGTTTGCCATGCAAACCACCACAGATGATAAATTTCCTT
>JAISLM010000077.1 GCA_031290855.1 Spirochaetaceae bacterium | reverse complement strand
GGTAAAAGCGGAACTCACCCGGCTTTACGGACTGTACAATCCGGTTCAATTGCAGCACACTGTCAACAAGGCCGTCCTCGCGTTGCGGGAGGCCGTTGCCGCCCGGCCCACTTCTTCGGGAAGGGAGCCGGCGGCCTAAAGTTACTTTTTTCTAAATGAGGCAACCAGCCCTTCGGTTACATTTTTAAATGAGGCATTTCGGCGTCCCTATTGCTGGCGTAATGCGGACAGCATATCATCGATGCTGTCGTGATCCACCGTCATAGCGATGCTGGGGTACAGAATCATCGTCCCTTCCGCGTCGGAGATTTCCGCCGAATTTATATCGATCAGTTTATGCGTTTGAAGACGCCGCAGGGTATCCGAAAGACGGGTTTTGTTCAGCTTTGCCCCCGTAAGAGCGCCGTACTTCTGTACAAAATCCTCAACGGTGATCACCGGAAACCTGGTAAGGCTAAGGTCGGCGCGTTTTTCTTCGTACATGACGCGGGCTACCAGCAAAGCGCACGTTTCTTCCAAGTTAAGGCGCAGGCGCGTGTCGCTCTGCCCGCGAAAGCTTATCACGCCGAGGCTCTCGTCGCGCAGGACGGAGGCGTCCATGCAGAGAAAGAAGGCGTCAAATAACGCGATATTGCGTATCACGAAACCGTAAAGGCCTTCCTCTTTCTTTACCCCGCGTATGATGAACGTCTTCGAGACCAGAGCGCGCACGGCGTTTTTGAACGTGTCAAATTCCTCCGGGGTAAGTTCCGCAATCATCGACAGGGCGCTAATGTCGGTATTCATTTTTTCTCCGCAATGTTAC
Source organism: Spirochaetaceae bacterium (assembly GCA_031290855.1). GTDB lineage: Bacteria > Spirochaetota > Spirochaetia > Treponematales > Breznakiellaceae > JAIRMY01. The sequence goes on along the minus strand of JAISLM010000077.1, from coordinate 3,435 downwards.
GTCAGGGACGACATAGGCCGAAGCCCTGACGCCTTCGCTGTCTTGCGCGTCCGTATCCTGTATTTCGTACAGAAACGCGGGGCGGGCGTCGGCGTACAGCACGGCGTATATGAAGCGTATGAACGACGCTTCGTCCTTTATCAGGTCGCCGGGCGTCAGCAGTTTGTCTTTGCCTCCGTTTTGATCGAGCCAGTCGCATATCTTTTTTACGTTAAGCTGACGGCGTATTCGTTCGACAAATTCATTTTCGGCCTTGTCCATTGCCTTTTTGTCGAGCGGCGTGATCTTTTGGACGAATTGGGCGGCTTCGTGCCTGTAGCGGCGGTACAGCGATTCCCGCGCCACGGTTTTTACGCGGTGCAGGCGGTGTCTGAACGGCGCCTCCGCCTCCGCCATGTCATTCTGTCCGTGTATTTTCCGGACAAGGATGCCGATCTTTCCCGCAATCGTAGAGTCCGGCTCAAGAAGGGCCTTGACCCGTTCCGTGCTGCTCCGCGCGTACTGCATATTGCGCCGGTCGATGTCTTCGAGCAGAGGGTCCACGGCGCGAAGCGTGTCGCGTATCTCGTTCAGCATGGTACGGAGACGGCGGCGGTTGTCCTCTAAGGGCTGGGAGTTGTTGCGCGAAAGTTTGCGGGCGCTCGTGTCGAGCCACGGTTCGTCCGCCAAAAGATCGGCCACCTTTTTGATGATGCGCGGCCTGTAGCGCGAAAGATTGTCCGATGTCTTGAGCCGCTTGTACGCTCCGTCAAGAATTTCGCCCGCGTAAACATCGTAATGCAGGTGAAGTATGTTGCTGATAAGAGCGCCCGCCTCCGGAGCGGCGGGCGCTTCCTCCCCTTCTTCCGCGATGTCCCTATGTTTCAACGAGGCGGAAACCACTTCCCGCGTAAAGCGCTCGTAATGGGACTTGATGCTGCCGGACAGGATCTTAAGCGAATCGATCAGCGCCATAGTCGCGCCGTGCGCGTTCCGCACGGCGTAGTGCCCGTTTTCCGCCACGGCGTCGTTGTACAACAGCGAGTATATCGCGACGACGTGGCTCTCATACTCGGTTTTTAAACCTTCCTCGACACTGGCAAGCGCCTCGAAAAAAGGCCGGGCGTAAGGGGTGATGTTTACGATGCGGCTGTAATCGGCAAGCGTTTCGTCGCTGAGCCAGCCTGACGCTATCAGTCTGCGCAGGAACGCCGCCGCCAGCGTCCGGTCGTTCTGCCGCTCCGCAGCCGCCGCCTGTCCGTCCTGCTGTTCCGTCTCGGCCCGGGCCGCGTCGTTCTGCCCGTCCTGGTCGGCGTCAGCCTGGTCGCTGCCGGCCTGATCGGCCTCCTCGACGAGGGAAACCTGACGCGTCGCGAAATAGGCGGCAAACTCGCGGATCACAAGTTCACGCTCAAGTCCGCGTGAATTTTCCTGAAAAATCCGGTAGTACAGCACGAGAAGCGCCGCGTAGTGACGCCTGTTAGCCCATACAAGCGGCGAAAAAAAGTTTTCGGGAAGCGTCGCAAAAACGCCGTCAGCCTCAGCCATAAATGTACGTTATGGGCGCGGACGCGCTTTGTCAAGACATTTTTCGCGTCCGCGTGATGTTTCATGTTTTACATTCCCCACCGTCCGTTTCCGGCCGTGACAGGCCGCAAGGGGCGGCATCCACAAGGTTTGGCGCTTAGGTGAGCAGCGGGCTGATCCGGTACAGATACACCCCTCCCATATATCGTACTCCGGCCCGAACAGCACGGCTCCAATGTCAGGTCACGTTTGCATAAAGCTCGCGGGCCCGGAGATTTGCAACATACTGACGCGAACAATACCGGCAGCCGCAGTCTGAATGGCGGGCGGGGAACGCTCCCGCAGTGAGTTCCCCGGCGCAATGTCCAGAGCGCGAACCGCGCCCAGGATTCCCACTGTCAACAAGTTAATGGATAGACGCCCTCCCAAAGCCGTGATAAAGCGGAATATGGGATGGTATCACGGAAAAAAATTGTCGTGAGCGGGTCTGCGGCATCTTGGAAAAAGCCGAATATGAAAACCGTTTGAAAAAACGAAAACAGAATTTCAGCCGGGAACGTAAAATGCCGTTTAAAAAGCCGATGCGGTTCATGCCCGGCATGATCAAGGAAAGTTCGCAAAACGCCCTGAACGGTTCTTCCCCAAGATCAAAGATGCAGTCCACATTAGCCGGCAGGCGTTCAGCCCGGCGCGGCAAAAAGTGAAGGCGGAACCGTAGGTTCCGGGGGAAGCTTTTCGGGAATTGTTCCGGGCGGGCGGAGTCTGGCGAAGGAACACCTTAAGGCGTTTGCCGGCATGGGGACGGACACAGGGGAACAGAAGGGGATAGTCATATTTGACCTAAACCTGACCCGCAAAAATTTTACCTGATGAAAAGCTCCCCGCCGCGCCGCCGGAAGTATGTTTCCTGTTCGGCTCCTTTCCCTTTTTCTCCGTATGTTAAAGCAAAACGCGGGCAAGCGCCCATATATTTACATGAGACATTTAAGAATGCTGAAACAGGGCGTGTGGTACGAAATCCGTACCAGCGTCAACAACAGGGAACCCCTGTTCCGCGGGGGCCGGGCCCTGGCGCTGTTTGACCTGGTGTTCCGTGAGACCGCGCACAGGTTTGCCTTCACGGTCCGGGGACTGGGTCTTGACGGCGACCGGCTGGCCTTTTACATAAAGCCCGCGGACGGGTTTGAGCTGCCGGCGATAATGAAATGGCTGAAGCAGACTTTCGCCATTAGGTACAACCGGGACAGCGGACGGACTGGGCACCTGTGGGGTGACCGGTACCGGTCGCGGATTCTGGAAGGGGAGCCGCCGGACGGCGGGGAGGCGGGAGAGGCGGCGGGGGACTTCCCGGCCTGCGGTGTCAGACCCCGTAGCGGGAAACGGGCTGCCGGACACGCGGCGGCGGGAGTCCCGCCGGCCCGTGGGGTCAGACCCCGCAGCGGGAAACAGGCGTCCGGGGCCGCGTTTTCCCGCCTATACCCCCTTCCCGTGGCCCCGGCGCCCGGATAAGCGGCATAATCCGCCCACAGAACCTTAGCAGCCGCCATTTCCTCTCCAAACCGAACCGGCCCAGGGGGATACGTCTGCCCTGAAATCTGAATTGTGGGTCAAGTTTAGCCCCCAGCAGAGGGGGCTGGCACGAACCGCATAGCGGTTTGCCGCCATGGGTTGTGCCCGTGGCACAACCCATGCGCGGGGAGAGATAGCGGTTTGCCGCCGTGCGGCTGTGCCGGCGGCGCAATCCACACACGGGTAACGCAGGCGGCTGGAGCCAGGTGGAGACTTCCCTCCCTAAACCGGTGTTTCGTAACCGCGTTAGATTTGGAGTTTGAGCGCGGATAGGATTTCTTTCTTGAATGAGGCGTACTCCGTTGACAGCGGAAAGTCCGCCGTGCGGGCGCGGACGGGGGCAATGTCAAGGCGGCGGGT
>JAISLM010000076.1 GCA_031290855.1 Spirochaetaceae bacterium | reverse complement strand
TTTGCTTGGGAGACAAGCTTTGCTTGGGAGACAAGCTTTGCTTGGGAGACAAGCTTTGCTTGTCCAGCTACCTTGGATTTATATGAAAAAGCGGGCCTTAGTCCGGTTAGACCGCTTTTTCGGAAGCTTTTCTCAAAGCCAACCGGGTTTTGGGAAAAGCTCATCTGACAGGAGCTATATAATGAAGATTTTTTCCATTAAAAAGGTGTGGTTTATGCGGTTGTCGGCGGGCGGTCTTCGCGGCGGCGCTGGCGGTGTGCGGTTCCGCGCCCAAGGTGTCGCGGGGCGAGGGGCAGGCGGACCTTAGCTTGTACCGGGACGACAACGATGTCCGGCCGGTCTGCGACAAACTGGTGGCAAGCTGCCTCGCGTCGGGCAATGTTGACAATTTCGTCAGCCAGTACGAGCAGAGGCACGGGGAGCGTGATTCGTGACAAACGCGCCGGCCAGAACATGAATAACGTGAGCGAGAAGACTGCGGCGGCCATGTGTAAGGAAACGGGCGCGGCTCTCGCGTTCGCCGGCGAGGTTCGTTCCATCACCGACAGAGCCGGGAGGATTTCGATGCGAATGTCTTTGCCAGGCTCAAAAACATGGAAAACAACAGAATTCTGCGGGACAGGACGGAAACTGTGAGTAAAAACATCAAACGAGTGGCTTTTAAGCCTTGGCAGGCGATGAAAACGCTTCTTTCGCCGGTCTTTTTCTGCATCTTTGCGCTGTCTTTCGCTTCGTGCGCGACAGACGGGCGGGCTTATTGCAGTATCGACAGGGCCGTGCGCGCCTCGTCTTTCCTGGCGGGAGCCTAAATCATCGACAAGGGCAGAAGAGCGGGCGGCCTATATACCAAGAATAACGCTGTACTGCTTTATATGGACAGGGGGCTTCTTGGGCATTACGCGGATATGTACGCGGACTCGGCAAAGGACTTGGGCGAGGCGGAAAGGCTGATAGTGGAGGCGTTTACCAAGAGCCTGAATGACGGCGCGGCCTCGTACATCCTGAACGACAATACGAAGGACTATGGGGAGGAGGATTACGAGAACATCTACATCAATGTCTTTAACGCGCTGAACTATTATTACTCCGATAGCATGGGGGACGCCCCGGTCGAGGTGCGCCGGACGAACGAAAAGCTCCGCGTTCTCGTGCAGGAATACGAAAAGGGGAACCTCCACGCCCCAAGGGGCGGGGGAGCAGACCCCACTGCGAATAAACGCGGAGATGAAGGCGAGGTACAGGGTCAGTCTTTCCGGCGTGAAGTTGCCGGAGGCGAAGCCGGTCAACTTCAACAATTCCGTTCTTGCCGACTATCTGGGCGCTCTTTTTCACCGGGCGGACGGCGCTTACGACGATGCCCGCGTGAATCTGCCGCAACTGGAAGAGGCTTTCGACACCGCGCCCGGCGCTTACGACTATCCGATCCCGGCAAGTCTTGTGCTGTCGGGCTAGACGCGGATCAATGTTTTGTGTTTCACCGGCCTTTCGCCGATCAAAAAGGAAAACGTCGTTTCGCTCGCTCTGCCTTTCAACTGCGGCCCCGATGTTGCCCATTTGGAGGCTTCCGGCTCTCGTGACGGAGGACGGCAATATGACGCGTCTTGAACTGTCGAAAGACATCGCCAAGGCAGTGAGGGAGACTTATAACGCGAAGTACGGCAGCATTTTTCTGGAAACTCTGATACGGACGCTGGCTAAGTACGCTTCCGCGTACGCGATTTCGGGGCTTACGGCGCAATCGAGCGATAACGAATTGGCGGGGATGCTGGCGGGACTGGCGGCGAAGGTCACTTTTGACGCGACTGAGTGCGCCGATATCAGGATGGAGCGCTATTTGCCGGCGAAGGCGTGGATAGGTGTCCTCAACCTTCCGCCAGATACGCATACCGTCACGATAAATTACTATTCCGGTTCAAGCAGGATAAAAAGCGGGCTTAAAACGATACGGGCCGACATCGGGCGGCTTGATCTGGTGGAGGGTGTATGTTTACAGTAGATGTTTTTTGGAGAGGACGGGGCGGCGGGGCTGTTCCGGCTATTCGCGTGATCGGGGTTCCTTGCGCCTTTTTAGCGTTTTGCGCCGTTTTGGCCGCTTGCGCCGGCGCCGCGACGCCGGCTTTCGGCGGAGGCCCTCTGGATGCTTCGAAGGCGGCCGCTTACCAGGCTATCTACGCTATGAACGGCGGGGGCGGCGCCGTGCCGTCCGCTTCCGGCGCGGCGCTTACGGAGGCCGCCGAGTGCAGCGCCCTTGTATCGCTGACCGCAGTCTTCGGCCAGCCGGTACAGGCTGAAATTTCGAGTATCACGAACTATAGCGAGGCCGTTAAAACGTCGTCCGGGATGGATAGCCTGGTGTGCGCGGAGATTGCCGGCGTACGGAGGAACGACGCGGACAGGTCTTGGTCCGCAGTCGCCGTTCTGGAGAAGCAACGGGCCGCCCTGCTTTACGCGGAACTGATGCTCGGCAGCCGGCGCCTGACAAGCGAGATCACAAACGTGCCGGACGCGGGAAAAACCAGCCCTGAAGCCTTTTCGCGCTGCCGTCTCGCCGCCACTATTACCGACACGAATAAGCTTCACGCCGCTCTTCTTCCCGGTATCGGCGGCGGCGCAGCCGGACTCGACCCTGCGGAGATCAGAACCGGCGCCGATTACAGGCTGGAGGCGGCAAAGGCCACGCGCGGCATCCCGATAGCGGTGAAGGTGGAGGGGGACAGTCAGAACCGCGTGGGGAACGCTTTTGCAGTCGCGCTCGGCAGGATCGGTTTTAAGAGCGGGTGTACGGACAATCGCTATGTCTTGAACGCGACGCTGCCCCCGACAGGCGCTAATCTTTCGGGAAACCGGTATCAGTTCTGCCGTTACAATGTAGACGCCTACCTTACGGATACGTCCAACGGCAGCAGGATGTCGCCGTACAATATAGCGGGCGGGAAGGGCACACCGTGACAAACGAAACGGAACCTCGTGCCGTAAACTCGGCGGCAAAGAAGATCGAGGCGGAGTTTGATGGTATTTTCGACAACTTCTTTTCTACAAACCTGCTCAGGTAGTGGAAGTGTCCAGGGTTTTTTGAGATGAGCCTTTGTCGTATGAAAACACCCGTGAAGGCCTGCCTCCGGCTTTTGCCGCCCTTCCTGCTGCTGGCCGCGAATCCGGTTTTTGCCCAGAGCGGAGAAACAAGTCCGTCTAACGGCGTCGTTCCTGAAGCCCTGATGAGGCCCGGTCGTGAAACCGAGTGGGTATACCCGGTTGACGCCGTTATAGGGCAGCTTGGCGGAGGGGAAGCGTCCATCGCCGCAAACGCCTATGCACGGGCTGTTCTGCGCGATCTGATGCGGCAGAACGACAAGGCGGAATCGCTACAAGTCCTCGGTCCCGGACTCTTGGGCGAAGCGATGACAAAGGTGAGCGAGGTGGGGCCGCGCAAGGTACGCACGGGCGGCGGGCGGGACGAGCCGGACGGCAGCGTCTCGTTTCTTTTCAGATTCATCGGCAGCGAAAAGGAACTTTCCGGCGAACTGTACATACGCGAGGACTCAGGCGCTTGGAAGCTTGAAGATATTATCTTTGAAGACCCGCAAAACCTGAGCGTCGGCAGCGATTCCGTTAACTCGCCTTTTACCCCTTACGAGCGTTTCTACTGATAAAGCCCGACTGCGTGCCTGGGATATGTATATTCCCGAAACCGCTGTTGATCATGTAAATCAATGCGGTTACCAGGAAGCATCAGGAAAACTGATTTATTTCCATAGTTTGAAAAGGGTTTTACAAAATGAACAATAATCAAGAGCGTTTAACCCCTAACTCCGCTCAAATCGGGTAGGGGGCTGCCCATTAACCGGGCAGCCCCCTACCGGCGGCCCTAAACGGTGACTG
>JAISLM010000075.1 GCA_031290855.1 Spirochaetaceae bacterium | reverse complement strand
ATTGAAGAATACAAGGAACACGAAAACCTCACCGGACGGGAGGTGATTGACCTGTTTACCCGTTATGATATTATCGCCTATATCAAGTCGGCGTATAACGCCCTCCACGTCATGGGCGGCGCGGCCATAACCGGGGACATAAAAAGCCTCATCGCCGGGATTCGAGACAATAGCGAAGGAGCCGCAGGACGAGCGGGAAAAGGCTCATGTTTAACGGAGCGGGCTACGAAAACGCCGTAATTTCGCTGCTTCAAGGGCTGGGCTACGAACACAAATACGGCCCGGACATTGAGCGGGATTACCATAATCCGCTGTACATGGATGTTTTGCCGGAACAGTTGGCTGCCATAAATCCCCGGGCAACAGCCGCCGTCTTTGAAGAAGCGCTGCATAAAATTACCGCCATCGAAAGCGGCACACTGGTACGGAAAAACAAAATCTTTACCAATTGGCTGCAAAACGGCCTTGAGGTTTCGTATCAGGAAAAAAGCGAAACCAAAACGGGTATACTCAATCTGAGGGACTTCAAAAATCCGGCAAACAATGTTTTCCAGGTTATCAACCAATGGACTAAGAGCTTATCCGGAAATAAGGCCCGGATGGACCGGGATTAGATTTCGCCGGATAATAATGGCACAAGCTCTCCCCTTCCAGCGCCCGACAGTTCCTCGCTTTCTTTCCATAACTCACCAACAGTTTCCGAAATCGATTCATCCACGAATTGCACACCGCCACTACCCGCCGCCGTGGTATATACGGCGGATTACGTTCCTTTTCCTCCCGTTCTTCCCCTTGCCCGCGGATGTGCGCCTTATACCCCATCTCTTCCACTACGGATCGGGATCCCGCATACCCCGCATCAAGACAGAGATTTGCCCCTTCTGGATGCGCCGTCACTATGGATTGTAACGTGGTTTCCAACAGCCTGATGTCATGCCGGTTGGCTCCGCTTGTCACCACCCCCGCGGGTAATCCGTGTGATTCGACAGCTACACTGCGTTTCGTCCTTTTTTTTTCCCGATCTGTGGGATTTCTCCCCACCGACTCCCGGGCCGGGGGTGCTTTTACCATGCTCCCATCCACACTTTGCCATTCCCAGCCCCCTAAGCTCATCATAGGTTAACAACCCTTCCTGCCACATCCTTCGGAAAAAACCGTCCTCCGCCCATTCACTGAAATATTGATGGACGCTGCCGGCTGCTCCGTATTCTTTCGGTAGGGGCTTACACTGGATACCGGTCCGCAAGCGGGGCGACATCGGTTTCCGTCCTGCCTCCGGTAGGTCTTGTTCACATCCCGTTTCCGCTGGAGAATGAATTCACTCACCCCGTTCCCACAATTTCTCTGTCAATTCCCATGATTTGATACCGCTTCCCGCTGCTCTTTTCATACCTTCTTTAATAGGTTTTTTCCTACTTTGCGGATAAGCTCTAAGTGATTTTAGGCGGCGGCCTCATTGTTCAACATGGAGCGTTGAGTTTGCGGCCTATGTAAGGGTTGAGGAAGGCGCGGGCGGCTGAGGCATATATGGCGCGGAACGGGATCAGGCCGCCGGTTCTGTGGGGGACCCTGCTTTCCGTGATGTCCGCTATCGTGAAGTCGTAGGTTTGGCCCGCCAGCTCTACGCCGGGTTCGAGCGGCGCGATGTCGTACATCGACGCGCCCAGCAAGCCGAAGTCCAGCACGGCGCAGAGGCGTCTGCCCGTCTTGCGGGGCGCGGCCTCGCCGCCTGTGGCCGTGTGCCCGGCGTCCTTTACGGGGGCTATCTGTTTTTCCCGGATTTCGACAATCTCGCCGTAAAGCGTGAAGGCGTCCCGTCCAAAGCCTTCAAGCGGAAGGCCGGACGAGGAATCGTAGCCGAAAAATATGCCTTCGCCCATCCGTAGCTCGGTGACCGCCCCGCTCAGCGCCCCCGACTTTAGCAGCGGGTACGCGACCGTACCGCCGACCGAAACGGTTGGCGCTGCGTTCCCTCCCGGCGGCAGGGCGGCGGCGCAGGCGGCAAGTTCCCTCACGGTCGCGGCGTCGGGCATCTTGCCGGAAAGACAGCCGAAGTTGGCTGACAGGCCGCAGATGCCGGCGGCGCGGTGGCGTTCCGCGACAGCCGGTATGTCCTCGACGTAAAAACCGTCCCGCAGATCGCCCGCCTCCGCGACAAGCACGGTTTGGGGGCGCAGGTTTTCGCCCAGGGCCTCTACCGCGTCAAGCAGGACTTCGTCCGAAACGAAGAGCCGCTGGGCACGGCAGGCCGGCGCGATGCCGGGTATCCGCCTTATGTATTCCAGCGTGGTTTTGATCAGCGATCTTCCGCACGCCTCCGGCGGAACGAGGCCGGGACGCTCGAAGTTCGAGGGGTTCGTATCGGCAATCGAGGTGACGCCATTCTCGCGGAGCAGCCTTACGACGGAGGGATCGCTTGTAAAGAATTTGGTAACGACCGTCAACGAAACGGCCTCTTTTTGGCAGGTATCCAGAACTTTTTTAAGGTTTTCGATAATTGTGTTGCCATTCACCTCTATATATGACACCTTTGTATTATAGCCTCGTGCCTATTCTTTGTCGATGCGCTTTTGCGCCAAAAAATGTTTATGGAAGGTACTCTGTGTTCAATATGTTCAAAGTTAAATCTAAATATATAAAATTTATCCTCGCGCTGTGCGTTACAGGCGTAACGTTATTCTGCATGACCTGCGCGACGGGAGAGGCGGCATACAACGGCCTAGCCCCTTCCGACCCCGTTCCGCTTATCGAAAACCTCAGGCATGGAAAGCTGCCCTCCGGCCTGCGTTACTACATATACGAGAACCGCAAGCCGGAGAACCGCGCAAACCTGACTTTGGCCGTCAACGCGGGCGCGGTTTTGGAAGATGACGACGAGAACGGTCTCGCCCATTTTGTCGAGCACATGGCGTTTAACGGGACGGCCCGCTTCTCCGAGTCGGAGGTGGTGGACTACCTGCGCTCGCTCGGTATGCGTTTCGGCGCGGACGTTAACGCCTACACAAGCGCCGATGAAACGGTCTACGGGATAGAAGTCCCCGTCGAAACGGATGGGGCGGGCGTAAAACGTATCCCCGGCAAAGCCCTGGACATAATCGAGGACTGGACAAACGCGATAAGTTTCGCGCCGGGAGCCGTCGATGACGAGCGGCGCGTAATAGCGGAGGAGTTCCGTCTGCGCAGGCTAGGGCCGGAAGGCCGCCAGCAAAAGATACTCTGGACGGAGCTTCTGGCAGGATCCCGTTACGCGAAACGCGATGTGATAGGCCTTCCTGAAATAATAGAAAACGCCCCGGCTGAGAAACTGAAGGACTTCTACAAGAAATGGTACAGGCCGGAAAACATGGCGCTGATATTCTCAGGTGATTTTGACGGCAAGGCGCTTGAAGACAGCCTTGCTTCGCATTTTGAGATACCGGCGTCCGGGGACACGTTCGTCCATCCCAAATATTCCTTGCCGCCGCCGGAAAAGAACAAGATCAACGTCGGGATATTCACGGACCCGGAACTCCAATACGCTCAGGCGGTGTTTTTTTATAAGCAGGAGTATAAGGAAAACAAGAACACCGTCGCCGAATACAGAGAATCCCTGATCGACAACCTCGCGGGCAGGATGTTCGCGGAACGCTTTGAAGAGGAGATACTCGATCCGGCGTCTCCGCTTGCCGGCGCCGGCGCCGACTTTATCAGCATGGTTAGGCCCTCCCGCTTTTACGCCCTGAGCCTTGTCAGCAAGCCGGGCCTGACGGGAAAGGCCCTGGACGCTATGCTCGCGTTAAAGGAATCGGTGAGGCGTTACGGCTTCACAAACGCCGAGATCGAAAGGGCGAAGCGGGCGCTGCTGTCCGACGCGGCGAATCAGGCCGCGGAAAAAGAGAAGAACGAATCGTACTTCTTTGCCAGAAGGCTGGCGCTGCACTATCTGGAAAACGCCCCGATCCCCGGCGTTGACTGGGAACTGGAGACGGTTGAAAAGCTGCTGCCCGCGATAAGCAAAAAGGACGTCCATGCAAGCGTAAAGAAATATTTTGCGTACAACGACGTCTATGTCTTTGTTTCCGTACCGGAGGCGGAAGCGGGGGACATTCCGTCAAAAGACGCGATAACAAAAAGGATGAAATCCCCTGCCGGCCTCAAGATAAAAAAACCCGGCGAGGCCGCTTTCGACGCGGCCATTCTGGACAGGACGCCCGCTCGCGGCAGCATAGACAAGGAGACCGTCAACGAAAACACGGGCATAGTCGGGTGGGAACTGGAGAACGGGGCGCGGGTTTTGCTTAAAAGCACCACGAACAAGAATGACGAGATCGAGCTTTACGCGGTGTCGCGGGGAGGGGCGGCCGCCGTTGCGCTGGAGGACGCGGTGTCGGCGGCCGCCGCGACGGAACTGTTCAGCGCGTCCGGCATCGGCCCCTGGAGGCGGAGCGAGCTTACGAAGAAACTTTCCGGCAGGCAGGTCTCCGTCTCGTTCAACACGAACGACTTTACACGGAACATACAGGGCTGGTCGAACACCGCCGGCCTCAAAACCCTGTTCGAGCTGATCTACCTGACCTTTACCGATCCCAGGATCGATCCCGGCGTAGTTCCCGTGGTGATCGACGACTACCGCACCCTGCTTGCCCGCCGCGCCCAGAATCCCGAAGCCGTATTCTTCGACGAGATAAAAAAGATAACGTACAACAACAACCCCCGCTTCATGCCGCTCACCGTGGACGACATACCGAAGATCGACGCGGACAGGGCGCTCGCCTTCATAAAGAGGTGCCTCAACCCGGCGGACTATACCTTTGTGATTGCCGGCAACATCGACCGTGACGCGCTTGCCGGACTTGTCGAAACATACATCGCGTCTATTCCGGCGGGTGAGGCATTCAACGATTGGGCGCCGCTTTCCCCGCCCGTCACGAGGCCGGAAAAGACGGATTCCGTGCTGCGCCGGGGAAAAGAGAACAAGGGCTATGTTTACTCCGCCAGATTCCTCGCGAAAGCCTTTGACGAGAACACGTCGCTGACGTGCAACGTACTTTCGGAATACCTCGACATCATACTGGTCGAGTCGATCCGCGAGAAGCTGGGCGGGACCTACACGATCAGCGCGACCGTCTCGCTTTCGCCCGTCCCGCCGGGCGGCGAGCTTTGTTTCGAGATAATTTTTATCTGCGACCCTAAGCGGGCCGTGGAGTTGAATACGGCGGTGGAGGCGGAACTGGCGAAGATCGCGTCCGGCACGATCAACGCGGACACCTTTGGCAAGGCGCAAAAGGCGCTGGTGAAGAACTGGGAGCAGTCGATGCAGAGCAACGGCTATTTGAGCAGAACCCTCGCGAACTACGCCGTTATCTTTAACATTCCGGCGGAAAACCTGTTTAAGCGCCCCGCCGCCTACGAATCGCTGCGACAGGCCGACATGCAGAACCTGATGAAAGAAATTCTAAAGCGCGGCCCCGTAACCGTCATCATGTACCCTGCGGAATAGCGCAAACTCACGGCGGGGGCCCGCGTGTGAGCCACTGCGTCACACGCGGGCCCCGCACGGCTTAATTCCGTACCCGGCTCCGCTTCCGTTGCATCGCCTGCTGGAAGTCCGGCAATGATGGATGCCTGAAGAAAAAGGCGGCAAAAACGCGCTTAACCGCATCCGTGAGGCGGCGCTTCCAGCCGTACCCCTTCCGTCTGTCGTCCGGATCTTCGCTGTCACCGGCAACGCTTGCCACGCCCCGCTCCCCTTCCCCGGCGGTGCGGCGCAGAAGCACGGCCCGGAAAGGCAGCGCCGCCCCGGGTTGTTCCGCGATGTTCCGCGCCGCGTTACGCAGCCTGTCCGCGCCGGTACGCGCCACGTAGGGTTCGGCGTTTACCGCGATGTCGCGCTCGTTCTCAAGCACGTTGACTATCAAGAGGTGTTCCGCAGCCCCGTAACGGGCCGTGCGGAAGGCGGACGCGAATGAACCCTGCCGCACTTCCGGCGTGGGGGTTCCGATGTTGCCGTCGTACACCAGAATGTCTTTTATTCGCAGTGGGGTCTGCTCCCCCGCCCCTTGGGGCGGTTAGAGTGGGTAGCAACTACAAAAAAATTGTAGTAGACGGGTTTGCGAGCAAACAAGGTTTGCTATGCAAACCACCA
>JAISLM010000074.1 GCA_031290855.1 Spirochaetaceae bacterium | reverse complement strand
ATAACGGGAAATTTGAAGACTTTAAGATGGCGACAGACGGCTGTATTACAGAAACGGGGTGGGAACACAAAAAGAAGGTTTCAACCCTTGTTACCGGGAACTTTCAGTCATTTACCGATATTTATGTACCTGCCGCATAATGATATTTTCATGGCTATAAGGAGTATATATCCCCGTCATCCCCTATAAAAACCACATATGATCCCATGTTTTACCCTGAAGAGTATTTAAAACGGCCAATCCAATCTGGGCTAAACTGAATTTATAATTCGCGTAAAAAAGATTTCCATTAACCCTCAAGGCACGCCAAAACAAATATCGCCGGCACAAGGCGAAAAATATATTTTTTCAAAAGCCTGCCGATTGAGCATTTCCCAAAACTCGGTTAGTTTTGTGAAATGCTCTTAGAAAAGCGGCCAAAAGTCCGCTTTTCCCCATAAATCTAAGGTTGCTTTCCCAAAAACTGAAGTTTTGGGAAAGCCTCGATTGAGAATTGTTTTTGCCGGTCAGGGAATATGACGCCTGAAATCATAAAAAATACCGGAACGTTCCATGCCGGCGCGTCTTTTAGCACGATGCAAAAATACGCTTCGGTTTTCCGTATTGACTGTGCGTTAAAGCGCACGGTTTTGGACCAGGCTCTTGCGGTTTTTCAGGCTAAAGGTTGCTGTTCCAAAACTGAAGTTTTGGAACAGCCTCACACGGATGCCTCGCGCTCGCCGCGTTCCGATTGCCGGAATACGGCTAAAACGGCGCGCCGACCGGAGAATTAAATAATTCTTGACTTTAAATCTTCGTATGCTATAATTAGTAAGAAACATTCTTGATATGAAGCAAGGAGATAGATTTTGAAAACTCTAGAAAACATGACCACCATCGAACAGATGGAGGAAGTTACCGCGAAGCTGAAAGAGCGGGCGGTAAAGGCGGGCGCCGAGACCTACGAGGATCGTGTCAAGGTTCAGACACCGCATTGTAAATTCGGCGAGGACGGGATCTGTTGCAAAAACTGTTCTATGGGACCGTGCCGCATAACGGCCAAGGCGAAAAGAGGCATCTGCGGAGCCGACGCTGGCGCTATAGCGGGCAGGAACTACCTTAGAACGATTGCGGCAGGAACCGCGGCCCATTCGGATCATGCACGTGAGATTCTTCACGTACTCCATAGCACTAAACGCGATGGAAACTATCAGGTTCGTGACGAAGCGAAGCTGTTGCGGCTTGCCAAGGAATACGGCGTAAAAACCGAAGGCCGCGATATATACGATGTAGCCCACGAAGTCGCCGAAGTAGGGTTAATGGAATTCGGCAAACCCTGGGGGAATCAGATTTTTGCGAAACGCGCTATAAAGTCCCGCCAGGATTTGTGGGAAAAAGAAGGTATCTATCCCAGAGCCATAGACCGCGAAATCGCCACATCCCTGCACATGACGCACATGGGTAATACGGCGGACGCTGAAGCGTTGATTCGCCAGGGTCTCCGTACCGGCCTTTCAAACGGCTGGGGCGGCTCGATGATAGGTACCGAGATTACCGACATCCTTTTCGGCACCCCCATAGTCCGTAAATCGGAAGGCGACTTGGGTACGCTGGAAAAAGACATGGTAAACATAGTCGTTCACGGTCACGATCCGGCCTTCTCGGAAATGGTCGTAACGGCCTGCGAGTTAAAGGAACTTCAGGATCACGCGAAAAGCGTGGGCGCGAAGGGTATAAACGTCGTCGGCCTCTGCTGCACGGCAAACGAGGTGGCGATGCGTCACGGCGTCCGCATGGTGGGCAACTTCCTTCAGCAGGAAAACGTCCTTCTGACCGGCGTTGTAGAGATGATGTGCGTGGACGTGCAGTGCATATTCCCGGCGCTTTCGTCCCTTGCGGCCTGTTTCCACACCCAGTTCGTTACCAGTTCCCCGATAGCGCGTATTCCCGGTTCCATATATGTCGAATTCAAGGCTGACTCTGCTATGGAACAGGCGAAACAACTGATCAAAAACGCGATAGACAACTTCAAAAACCGCGACCCGGACAAGGTGTACATCCCGACCAACAAGCGGCCCGCCGTTGTCGGCTACCCCTGCGAAGAGATCATCAGCCACCTGGACGGCGTTACCAACAGCCATGTTGACGAGCTTGGCAGCTACCGCCCCGCGGTTGACGCGATAAAAGCGGGCGTTCTGCGCGGCGCCGTCGGCATAGTCGGCTGCAACAACCCCCGCGTCCGCCCGGACTATTCGCACTTCGAGATAATGAAGGAACTGCTCCAAAACGACATACTGCTCGTGGCGACCGGTTGCGCGGCCCAGCTTGCGACAAAGGCCGGCCTTCTCAACTTCGACGCGAAGTGGGCCTGCGGCGACGGACTGCGCCGCGTCTGCGACCTTGTCAACATCCCGCCGATTCTGCATATGGGCGCCTGCGTGGACATCAGCCGCATCCTGCTTCTCGTAAACGGCATCGCCCGCGACTGGGGTGTGGATACAACACAGCTTCCGATTGTCGGCGTGGCTCCTGAGTGGATGTCCGAAAAGGCGGTCTCGATAGCGAACTATGTCGTTTCAAGCGGCATTGACGTGTACCTCGGCATAGAGCCGCAGGTTAAAGGCAGCACACAGGTTTGGGATCTTATCACGCAGGGCACCCGCAAGATTGTCGGCGCCGGCTTCATCATCAACACGGACCCGAAAGGTCTCGTCAAGGCGATAATCGACGGCATCGAAGCAAAACGCGCCGCGTTGGGGATATAAGCAAAAATGAAGATTGCGATTACCGGTAAGGGCGGGGTTGGGAAAACAACGTTTGCGGCAGTTTTGGCGCGTCTCTATGCGTCCGAGGGTCGTAAGGTCCTTGCTGTAGACGTTGATCCCGACGCCAACCTTGGTCTGGCTCTGGGTTTCAGTGCCGAAGAGGTAAACGCAATCACCCCTATATCCAAGATGAAGGAACTTATTGCCGAGCGTACCGGTTCTGAAGGAGAAGGGCTGGGGAAATTTTTCAAGATTAACCCGAAAGTCGACGACATACCGGACACCTACGCAAAAGAAAAAAACGGCATAAAGTTTCTGATCATGGGAACTGTAGAAGTCGGCGGCGGCGGCTGTGTCTGCCCGGAACACGTTGTTATCAAGCGGCTAATATCCCACATGGTTGTTCAGCGCGACGAGGTCGTGATTATGGACATGGAAGCGGGTATAGAGCACTTGGGACGCGGGACGGCGGGCATGGTTGATCGTTTTGTCGTTGTGATTGAGCCGGGGGCGCGTAGCGTACAGACTTACGGCCTTGTGAAAAAGCTCGCTCTTGACCTTGGTGTCAAGAGGGTGAGCGTTGTCGCCAACAAGGTGCGCGAGGCCGAAGACGAGGATTTCATCAAAAAGAATATCCCGGCGGACGCGCTTTTGGGCTGTATTTCCTACAACGACGAGATCATCAGCGCCGACCGGCAGGGAGTATCTCCTTTCGATACTAGTGAAAGGGCAAGGCTTGAAATCAAGCGCATCAAGGACGCGCTTGATGCGGGCGTTTGAGTGCGGAAGGCCAAAAATTGAAATTTTTGGTATAGTTTTTATGAAAAATGGAGTGAATATATGAAGTTATTATTCAACAGGGTTTTTGACGGTGCCGATGAGATGCTGGCGCTTGCCGAAAAATCACTTAACGAGGCGGTTAAAACGCTTGGAAAAGACGCGCCGATAAACATACAAAACACGGCGTTCTTTCTTGCGAACCATTTGGCATATTTGGGCGAGAAGATCCAGACTGTCGGCGAACTTGCCGCGGCCTTTCCCAAGGTAAAAAGCGAATGGATGCCTCATAATCAGCGTCTTAACGACGTGTTCAAGACCGGTTTCGGCACCGTACTGGCTGCCGAAGTTATAGAGGCCTGCCGCTACGCGGCTGCAAAGGGCGCGGACCCGTACACCGTGAACGGTGAACGGCAGTATTGGGGGCACATGAGTGACGCCGAAGTACGCGAACTGGGCGTTCCGCTCGTTACCCACGATATTCCCGGATTTGTCGTAATCATAGGTCCGGCACCGTCCGACGAAGAGGCGGAGGAATTGATTAAAGGGTACCAGACCCGGTCAATCTTCGTATTCCTTATCGGAGGCATCATCGAACAGGCGCGGCGCAGGAATATCACGATGAACTTTTCCGTGCGCGTTGTGCCGGTAGGCCCGGACATCTGGCAGGTTGCCCACATCATTTCGCTGGTAAACCGCGCCGCGATGATTTTCGGCGCCGTGCAACCGCAGGACCGCGACGCGTTTGACGATTATACGTTCAAACGTATCAACGCTTTTGTAAACGCCTTCGATCCCGTGGCGGACATCGTTGTCGCCTGCGGCGGCGGCGCTATTGCGATGGGCTTCCCCGTCATCACCAACGACACGAAGGATATGTGGTCAGTCCCAAAGAGTCTAATCATTCAGACCAACACGAAGGACTTTATCGAAACGTCGCTTGAGGCCCGCGACATCAAGCTCAAGATCACCAAGATTGACATTCCGATAAACTACTCCAACTCGTTCGAGGGCGAAATTATCCGCAGAAACGATATGCTTGTCGATATTGACGGTTCCCGTATGCCCTGTTTCGAGTGGGTTAAAACACTTGACTCAAAGGATGTCGAGGATCACAAGATTGAGCTTTTCGGCCCGGACATCGACTGTAACCCCCCCGACAAGAAAATGGCGCTTTCCTATATCGCCGAAGTTTCCGGAAAGAAGCTGCAGTCAGACTTCGAGCCTGTATTTGAGCGCAAGATGCACGCTTTTATCAATGCGGCGGAAGGGATCATGCATACTGGGCAACGCGACCTTATCCGCATCCGCGTGAGCAACGCGGCGTTTGAAAAGGGTTTCCGCGCAAAGCATTTTGGCGAAATTCTATACGCCAAGATAAAGAGCGATTACGAGGCTGTCGTTGACAAGTGCCAGATCAAGATATACACCGGGCTTCCCGGCACACCTGAATACGCCAAAATTGAGGAACTCAAGAAAGAGGTGAACAAGGTCTACGAGAAGCGCGACGAGCGCCTTAAAACGCTTACAGATGAGAGCGTCGAGGTTTTCTACAACTGTATCTTGTGCCAGTCTTTCTCGCCGTCCCATGTCTGCATCGTTACGCCGGAACGGCTTGGTCTGTGCGGCGCGGTCTCGTGGCTGGACGCCAAGGCTACAAACGAGCTTGACCCGAACGGCCCCTGCCAGCAGGTAACCAAGGAGCGCGTGGTTGACGAGAACCTTGGCATCTGGGAGGACGTAAACGAGGTTGTAAAGCGCGATTCGCACGGCGCCCTTGAGCAGGTTACGCTGTACTCGATACTGAACGACCCGATGACTTCCTGCGGTTGCTTTGAATGTATCTGCGGTATCGAGCCTGTTTCCAACGGGGTTGTTATCGTAAACCGTGAACATATCGGCAAGACGCCGGTAGGTATGTCCTTCTCGGAGCTTGCCGCCTCCACAGGCGGCGGTGTGCAAACACCGGGCTTCATGGGACACGGCAAGCAATTCATCTCGTCCAAGAAGTTTATGCGGGCGGAAGGTGGCCCGGCGCGTATCGTCTGGATGCCAAAGGCCCTCAAGGAATTTGTGCGTAACAGGCTTGACGCCACGGCCAAAGAGCTGTACGGCATAGAGAACTACACGGACAAAATCGCCGATGAAACGATCACGGAAGAGGATCCCGAGGCTTTGCTCACCTTCCTTACCGAAAAGGACCATCCTGTTCTGAAGCTTGAGCCGTTGATGTAAGCGATAGTACGGCGGCGTATCCACGCCGCCGTACTTGGCATAACCCTAAAAAACGTCCGCAGACGCGACAGCGTCTGCGGACGTTTTTTTAAAGCCCGGAATCCCGCATTGTACCTCAAACGGGGGATTTAGCCCATTGCCCGTTGCCGGCGGGCTTGCTTTTCGCAAGTTCCGCGCCGGTTACAAGAGCCTTTGCCTCGTCGCAGACAGTCCTCGCCGTTTCCCGCGTTACAAGGCCTGACGCAAAACGTAGCGCGTCGCATCTGCTGAAAAAAGCGCTAAGGGCGGAAAGAAGCCGCACGGTTCCCGCCTCGCCGTATCCGGCGTCAGTCTTTCCGCCCGCCGAAAGCGGCTCCGGAAGCTCGAAATACAGGAATTCCCCGGCGGATACGGCGTAACAGGGACGCTTCCATAAACGGCTCAGGAAGGCGCGGAGTTCGCTTGACAGCACCGAAAGGGCGTCCTTTTCCGTGATCTGCCCCAGCTCAAGCCTCTTTTCCAGACTGCGTAAGCGGGCGTTTACCCTATGCAGCAACAGGCGCGTACGGATCGCGCCGCTTATGCCGGCAAACAGCGCACCGCCCTTTAACCATAGCAGCAAAAAGACGGCCAGCACGATAACAGAAAGCATCGAAAACGCGGTGATTATCCAGAAAGTTCCCGGCGCGGACAGAAGGCCCGCGCCGGGCGAAAGCGTCATCGCACCCTTTTCCGAATCGAGTATCGAGGCGATATTCACCTGCAAACCCCTGAGCCAAACCTCGCCGGACAAGGGTATCGGCGGCAGCTCTACAAGGCCCGTCCTAAACGCCTGAAACTCAATGATCACCCGTCTGTCCCGCCTGTCCAGATCAACTTTGTGGATCACCACCTCGTCTGTCACGGGGAGACCGTCGGGGAAAACAAGCTCCACTTCCGGTAACTTTGTAAAAATGTCCAGCGGGTAGACCAGGCTGCCCCTGTCCCCGACGTACAGCACGGGCGGCGTCTGGTACGGCCCGTCCGGCACGGACTGCGCGGACAGAAAGCCCGTCCGCGCCGCCCCGCAGAGAAGGAATAGAATGAAAGGAAAAACAGCCTCCGCCTTCATCCGCCGCTGCAACGATCAGACCGTTATCAGGGTGCCGATCCCCTCGTCGGTAAAAAGCTCCGTGAGGAGCGAGTGCGGTATCCGCCCGTCAATGATGTGCGCCTTCTTGACGCCGCCGTCAAGCGCGAGGGCGCAGCACTCGGACTTCGGAATCATCCCCTTGCTCAGGACACCCGCCTCGCGCAGCTCGTCCAGTTCCCGCCTGCTGACCGTGCTGATGAGGCTTTCCGGCTCCAGCACGTTTCGCAGGATGCCCCGCACGTCCGTCACCAGCACCAGCTTTTCGGCGGTAAGCGCCGCCGCGATCACGGCTGCGGCGGTATCCGCGTTCACGTTGAGGGACTTACCGGCATCCTCACCCGTCCCCATCGCCACGGACGAGATAACGGGTATCGAGCCGCTGTCGAGCGCCTTTTCCAGAAAGTCCCTGTTCACCCGCCTGATATCGCCAACCAGCCCCAAATCGGCCGTCTTGACGCGCACGGCCTCAAGAAGTCCGCCGTCCAGCCCGCAAAGCCCCATAGCCTGTGCGCCCGCGCCCTGAATCAACGCACAAATGTCCTTGCTGACCTTGCCGCAAAGCACCATCTGCACGATGTCCATCGTCTCCTCGTCCGTGTAGCGCAACCCGTCCACGAAACGAATCTCCTTGCCTGTCGCTTTCAGCATCGCGTCAATCTCAGGCCCGCCGCCGTGTACCAGCACGACCCGTATCCCGACCGCCGCGATAAACACTATGTCGTCCACCACGGCCTTCTTCAGTTCGGCATTTATCATCGCGCTGCCGCCGTACTTCACCACAAGCGTCTTGCCGCGCAACGCCCTTATATGCGGCAGTGCGCGTATCAAACCGGATGCTTCCGTTTTATTCTGCATACAGCAATTATACCCGCCGCCGGCTTTCAAACAAGCCCGCCGTGCAAACGCCGCGCTCCCGCCGGCAGGTTTAAAGCATTGCGCTCAGTGTGAGGATGGCGATCTGAACTTTACCCCGTTGTGCAGACACTGTTAAGCGGCTTGCCCTGAGTTAAACACATCAGGGGCCGCCAGATAATCAAGGGCCGAATGAAGCCGAACCCGGTTATAATAGGCCTCGATGTGCATGAACACCGGCTGCCTGAGCTCCCCCGCCGAATGCTTACCGTCCAGAGTTTCCAACTCCCGCTTCAGCGTCTTGAAAAAAGATTCGGCACAGGCGTTATACCGGCAATTCCCCTTGCGGCTCATACTCCGGCGCACTGTGGGACACAGTGCCTGAAGCGCTTCAAGGCCATCCCCGGGGCGGGAATGGTCGTATGAACGGCCTCCATACCGGCGCTGAGGGCCCGGCCGAGGAACTTCCGGTCATACAGGCAGGGAGCACCGTGAGATACACCCAGCCGGCTTTGTTTCGCGGGTAGCTGATGGCGTACCAAAGGTACGGCGTACCTTTGGTACGATGAAAGCCATTTAGTTCCGGCCCATTCGGCATGAAACTCACGGTTCAGCAGGTTTTCGCGGACCGGGAGCCCGTGTCCGGGTTGGTGGCGGGGATGAATTTCCGCCTCTGCCGGGCGTTTAAGCCGTTTTCCCGCATTAACCGGGCAGCTTTCTTGCGGCTTACCCGTTTGCCGTACTCAAGGCGAAGCGCTTCCCGCACCCGCGGGCCGCCGTACCGCCGGTGGCGCTCAGCCAAGATCAGGCGAATCAACTTCACCGGATCGGCATCGGCTTCCCGCCGCCTTTCCGATACTCCGTATTTCGCCCATCGGTACCAGGCGCCGCTGCTTACCCCAAAAAGTCATGTCCATCTTCCGGACGGTGTATTCTTTCCGGTGCTCATTCATAAACCGGCACGCCGTCAGCGGGGTCCCTCCTGCGCGAAGATGGCGCGAACTGAAGTCCGGCCGCTTTTTTTAGGATTTCCAGTGAAGCGGAGCTTCACACCGCCTCCCGCGGCGCCTTGTTTTCCTTCCGCGGGCGGGATAGTTCCTCATCCCGAGGCCGTCCGTGTCCGCTTAAAGGCGGCAGGCCTGTGCCTCCCGAATCCCGTGCCTGCCGCATCCACTTGCGCGGCATGTTCCCGTTGATGCCTAAATCCGGCCTATCGGCTTCTCGCGTTTCTCCGCCGGCGCTGCCGCTTCCGCCTTGAATTCCCGGGTGTACACCCGCCGTTCTTTATCTTGCTTTCCCGTCTTCTTCTCCTCTTCTGTTGTATTTCACGTTTATCTTTGTATCTACCGGATGGGGTAAGGTCCACCCCGCTATGCGCGGCGGGGGGCTTAAAAGAGGTTTATTAAGGCAAGCGAGATTTCTGGTATGTAGGTTGTTACCAGGACGACGAGCAGTTGTATCAAAAGGAAGGGGGCTACATAGCGGCAGATTTCCACGAAGGGTTTTTTGAAGCGGTAGCTTGCCAGAAACAGGTTTAGGCCGACGGGGGGCGTGAGGAAGCCGGCTTCCATGTTTATCAGGAATATCACGCCCAGGTGGACGTGGTTTATGCCGAAGGCGTCCGCGAGCGGTACGAGGAGCGGCAGTACGATCATTATAGCGGAGAAGATGTCGATCAGGCAGCCGGTTACCAGCAGCGTCAGGTTCAGGATCAGCAGGAACAGCCACTTTGATTCGATAGCGGCCCGCATCCAGCGGGCGAAGTTTTCGGGGGCCTGCGTGTCTACTATGTAGTACGACAGCGCCTGCGAAAGGGCGAGTATAGCGAGTATGCCGCCGGTTACGGGCAGCGCCTTGGCGAATACGCTGCCCACTTCGCGGAGCGGTATGTCGCGGGATACGATTACTTCCACGATGAAGACGTATATCAGCGCCGCCGCGCCTATTTCCACGAGCGAGAGTATGCCGGAAAAGTATCCGGTGATGAGGAGGAACGGCAGCAGTATCTCCGGCAGAGATTTTTTTAGCGACAGCGCGGCTCGGCGGGCGGCGAATCTTTCCAGCGGTATCTTTGTTTTGAAAGAAATTATTATGCCGAACACTATCATCGAAAGCAGCAGCAGGATGCCGGGGAGGATGCCGGCCATAAACAGTTGCAGTATGTTGGTCTGGGTCGTGGTTCCTACCAGTATCAGCGGGAGCGACGGCGGAAAGAGCAGGCCTATGCTGCCGCACGAAGTCAGGAGGCCTATCGAAAAGTCCGACGGGTACTTTTTACCGTCGAGGTTTGTTTCCCGCGTTTCGCCGCCGGATAGTACGGTGTACAGGATGCCGCCGAGCGCGAGTATCGTTACGCCGGACGCGCCCGTGAACGACGTGAAGAACGCGCATATCAGAACGGTCGCCGCGATCATGCCGCCGGGGAGCGCGCAGAATATGCTGCGGAAGGTTTCTACGAGCCGCTCGCCCGCCCTGCTTTCAGAAAGGAAAAAGCCGGTCAGCGTAAACAACGGTATCGCGATTATGTTGTTCTGTGTGAGCGCCGTGTATACCTGATTCGCGGTAACATCAATCTCGCCGCCGGAGCTCTGGATCAGGATCAGCGAAAACGCGGCAATCACGATAAAAAGCGGGGCGCCGGCCAGGGCCGCAAGGATTATAAGTATCAGGACGGGTGTCTTTATCGCGGAGGCTAAGGCGGCAAAGAGATCGCAGATCGCCCACGCGAAGTCCGGCAGGTTGAATTCCCAGATGAATTTGAATACGAGCGGGAGGGAACAGACGATCCCCAGGAGCACCGCCGCCACCGAAAGGAGCCTCCGACCGCCGCGTAGCGGGGTAAGGCGGGCAAAGCGGAACGTGATCACGGCAAAGGCGATCGGAAGAGAGTACGCGAAGAAGCGGTCGCTGAAAAGTCCTATCCTCTGCGGCGGGTAAAGCCCTATCTTTATAAAATCCGCCGAACAGAAAAAGAGTATCGTGCTTATAAAGGTTGAAAGGAGTCCTGTCGCGACCGCGAGAAATACTTTTGCCCTTTGATTCTTTATGTAATGAACGATTCCGATTGAAAGATGGTTTTCGTTCTTTGTCGTAAGCATAGCGGAAAAGAGCGCGGCAACAAGCAGAAGGTGGGTGCTTAAAGCCGCGGTATCGCTCAGAGCGGTATGGAAGACGAGCCGCAAGAAAGCGCTTACAAACAATAGCAGCGCGATGACGGCCAGCGAAACATTACAGATACCGATCTCAAGCCAGTTAAACCACTTTCCCGTTTTTGTCATGCCGGCTACTTCCGAATCTGCCTTAAGACATCCTGTATATCGTTGTAAAGAGTCCTGTCAAAGGTTTTATTCAAAAGCTGGGGCATAACCTTGTTTACGTCGTCTATCCATTCCTGCTGCTGGGCAGCGCCGCATTCATTGATAACAAGTTTGTTTTTCAGCATGGCCGCCACCGCGTCGTCTTCCATTTTTTTGACGTTTTGATTGTTCTGCTTTTCAACTTCGCGGCCAATTTGCATAAGCTCGTCCCTGTACCGTTCGGGGATGCTCCGCCACGCAGTCTGATTCAGTATCACGGCGCCCATGAACGGCGCGATCTTCAGCGTGGACATATTCTTCGCTATGCCGAATGCCTGGGATACGGCGGCGTTGACCGGGCTCTGAAAGATCGCGTCAACCGCCCCGCTGTTGAGCGAGACAAGCACGTCGTTCAGGTTCGTCTCGACAAGCTGGTAGCCCATAGTCCTGAAAGCGTCGTTTAAGGACGGCACGTCGTTTCCCACGGCAAGTTTTTGGCTTTTCATATCCGAGGGAACGAACACGGGACGGCGTGAAAAGAATCTGATCCAGCCGACCTTTGACCATGCTATGGTAACGAAGCCCGCCCTGTTGACGTCCGCTTCCAGTTTGGGCCGCAGCCTGTCAAGAACGGTATCAAGCTCCTCGTCCGTCCTTATAAGAAAAGGGCAGCTAAGCGTTATAATATTTTTTGATATTAAATTCATGCCTGATGACGTAAAAACCGCCGCCTGTATCTGGTTAAGGCGGAGTTTGCGCAGGACATCCGCCTCGCTTCCCGCAACGCCGTTGTGGTAAACGATGACTTTTACCGCTCCGCCTGTCGCCGCGCTCCAGTCGGCCGCCATCTTGTTAAGAGCCGCGCCCCAGGGTGTGCTTTCCGGCGCAAGGGAGGCGAGCTTAATAGTTACCGTTTTTTGCTGCGCCCCAAGCGGCGTTAGCGCCGGATTGAACACTCCTGATAGAAAACAAAACGCCGCTATAGTTAAAAAAGTTTTTTTCATGGTTTTACTCCGGTTCGCTCCAGTCAGTATCGATAAAATATAGATCCGCGTTATCTAAAAGATAGCGCGCCTTACGCTGAGACAGCACATTCATAAGTTTATTTGAAGGATTCTTGTTTGCTTTAATTTTTAGCGCTTCATTCAGATTATACTGAAATTCGCCAAAATTCTGGGCGGGTATGGAGACTGACTGCGCCCAGGAAACGTAAGGGCCTGCGGATAGACCCCGCGTTTTTTCAAGCGCCCGCCCGTAATGCATCTTCGCCAGGGCTAAATCGCCGCCCATCGCTTCGGGCATAGAAGCGTAGTAAAGGATGAAAAAGTCATCCAGCGCGCCGTCGTTAAAGTCCGGGTCGAGACGGTAGGCGTACTTTATCAGCGCGGAAACTTCGCCCACCCTCATGCCCGTAGACAAGTCCAGCGGGTCTATGCTGAAGGCGGACAGCACCGCCGCCGCAAGCCAGTAAATGTACGGAACATCTTCCGCGGTGAGTTGTTCAAAACCGTCGGGGCTTGCGTTCGCCGTGTCAACATTCCCGGCCGCCGCCGCCTGAGCCGCCGCTATTTTAGCGGGATGTCTTTTTTCAAGCCCCCCCTCAAGAATCTCCGCGCCGCGCAGGTACATAGCCCTGGCCTTTTGGTACTCGGCCTCACGTTCCGCGTACTTTTCGGGCGGCAGCATGAAAGCAGGCCCCTGCACAAAGGCGTTGGCATCCATCACATAGTAAGAGCCGGTCTGTAGGATTAGTTTTTGGTCGTCAGGATTCTTTTCCAGGCGCGCTTCGCTTTTTTTTATCACGCCGGGCAGGAGTTTTCCGACAAACTCCGGGTTTGACCTCATCGCAAACTGTTCCGTCGAACATGAAAAAAACAAAACGCCGCAGGCGGCAGCTAACAGAAAACCCGCCCAACCGCCGCAATGCCGGTCTTTGTACCGCCGTCCGCGCCGCCTCTCCATACACTGTACCCCCTGTTCCACCGTCAGTCTCCGAGCATCTTTTTTATGTCGGCTTTGATGGCGTCAAGTTTTTTTTGCGCTTCAGTTTTTGCCCCGGCAAGTCCGCCCGGCCCCACGGCGGCGCGGCAGCTTGCGTAGAATTTGATTTTCGGCTCCGTGCCGCTCGGACGGGCGCTTACCACCGTGCCGTCTTCCAGGCAGAATTGCAGCACGTTGCTCTTTGGCAGGTCGATCTTTTCGCTCCGTTTCGGGTCGGCGGGATAGCTCTCAAGCGACTTTTCTATGTCGCGTATCTTTTCCACCTTTATGCCGCCAAGCACGGCTGGGGGGGCCTGCCGGCAGCGTTCCATAATGCCGGCCATGATGCTTTGGCCTTCCGGCCCTTCAAAATACTTGGAAACGCCTGTTTCCTGCCAAAAGCCGCACTTTTCGTACAGTTCTTCAAGGCGATCAAGCAGACTCTTTCCTTTGCTGTCCCAGTATATCGCCATCTCGGCGGTAATCGCCGCCGCCGACACGCCGTCCTTGTCCCTCACCTCGTTTTCGACCAGGTAGCCGTAGCTTTCCTCGCAGCCAAAAACGATGCTGTTCTTTATAGCGCCTATCTCGCTCCGCCTCATCACGTCCGCTATCCATTTGAAGCCCGTAAGACATTCGATACATTCCGCGCCGTACAGCGCCGCGACACGGGCCTGCATCCCCGTCGTTACTATCGTGTTGACCATCGCGGGCTTTGCGGGCATACGGCCCAGTTCTTTCAGTGACAACAGGATGTAGTCCGCCATCAGCGCCCCAAGCTGGTTTCCCGTTACCAGAGTGAATTCCCCGCTTCTGGCGGGAACCGCTATTCCGAAGCGGTCGGCATCCGGGTCGGTAGCCATCACAAGGCTGGCTTTTTCCTTCTTGCCAAGGGCAATCGCCATCTCCAGCGCGGCGGCCTCTTCGGGGTTCGGGAACGCGACGGTGGGGAAATCCCCGTTACCCTCGCGCTGTTCCGGCACGGTAAGAACTTTTAGCCCCAGGCCGCCCAAGACGGCCTCGACATGGAGGGCGCCAGTCCCGTGGAGCGGCGTGTAGACTATCTTTACGCCGCCGGCCTTCTGTTTGATAAGATCGGGCCTGAAAAGATGGCTCCGCACCATATCCTGAAACGGCTCGTCTACCTCTTTGTCGATTATTTTCAACAATCCGTTTTTAAGCGCCGTTTCTCTGTCGATCTCTTTAATTTCCGTAACCGCGTTCACTTCGTCTATTATGCCGGTATCATGCGGTTCTATCACCTGCGAGCCGTCGTTCCAGTACGCCTTGTAACCGTTGTACCGCGGCGGGTTGTGGCTTGCCGTTACGACGATGCCGGTATCGGCCTTCAGCCTGCGAATCGCGTAAGAAAGCTCTGGCGTGGGGCGCAGCGCGGAAAAGAGGTACGCCTTGATTCCGTTTGCCGCGAATATCAGCGCCGCCGCCTCCGCGAATTCGGCGGAAAAATGCCGGCAGTCATACGCTATCACGGCGGAAAGCCTCCCCGCCCGCGCCTTGTCGGGAAACGCCTTGATCACATAATTAGCAAGGCCCTGCGTAGCGGAACCCACGACAAATGTATTCATCCGGTTATAACCGCCGCCTATCACCCCGCGCAGTCCGCCCGTACCGAACTCCAGCTTGCGGTAAAAGCGGTCCAAAAGCTCATCCCAATCCTCCGAGGCAAGCAATCTTTCAACTTCCGCCCTGAAATGAGAGTTTTTTTCTTTTTTAAGATACTCACCCGCCTCTTTTATCAAAACATCCCTATCCATTCGAGCCTCCGTGACAACACTATAAATAAAAATATGTTTGTTTTCAAGCGGCCGGTAGATTTAACCCCCGCCAGCGGGTTTCACAAAACCTGTCATAATACATACAGGTTGCGGCTTCCGAATAGCCAGTGATAACTTCTTAATATTGAGCTTTTCCCAAAACCCGGTTGGTTTTGAGAAAAGCTTCCGAAAAAGCGGTCTAACCGGACTAAAGTCCATAGGCGTTTACATAAAGAAAATTGTCCGCGAATTACGCGAATTTTTGCGAATTTAAACAGAGCTTGTTTCAATAATTCACGGACCTTTTGATCCGAAAGTAAACGCACACGGACTAAAGTCCGGCCCGATTTTTCATATAAATCCAGGGTCGCTGGACATGCAAAGCTTGTCTCCCAAAAACTGAAGTTTTGGGAAAGCCCCGGTGAGTAATGAATTTTACCGGAAGGCTGGCGCCCTGTTCACAGTGCGGGCAATTGAGGGGGCCGCTGGTGGCTGCCACGGGCGGCGGCTTCCTGTATAATGGAAGTCCGGTACGATCCTTACTATGAATAAGCAGACATTTTTGTTTATCGCGGACGAGCTTGCCGCGTCGCCCGTGCTTGCGCCGCTTGTTTCCGCCTATGTTGACGGGCGCTTTCCGCTTCTGGTCGAGGGCGCGGAAGGGGGTCTCCCAGCGCTTGTTATCGCGGCTTTCGCCAAACGTGGAGGTCGGCCACTGCTCGTGGTCACGCCTTCCGAGCGGGACGCGGCGGAGCTTGTCTCCGACCTGCGTTCCTTCGGCCTGGAGGCGGCCCTCTTCCCCTGGTGGGGTACGATGCCGTACCGTTCCCCCGCCCCGTCCTCGCCGGTCTGGGGCGCCCGCGCCCGGCTTCTTTCCGCCCTCGCCTCCGACGCGCCGCCGCCCCTCGTCGTAACTAGCCAGCGGGCCTTCATGTCGCCGTTGCCACCCTGCTCTTACACGGCGGGCAGGCGTATTCTGATTAGGACGGGCCAGGCGCTGGACACGACCGCGCTCGCGGAAAGGCTCGCTGGCTGGGCTTATACCCGCGTCCGGCGCGTGCAGTTTGCCGGGGAGTTCGCGGTGCGCGGCGAGGTCGTAGACCTGATACCGGGCGGGGAGGGAGAGGATGCTTACCGCATCACGCTCGATTTTGACAGGGTAGAGGCGATTAGGCGCTTCGACGCGGCGGATCAGGCGAGCCTGGGCGGGGAGGGCCGGATCGAGGAACTGGCGCTCTGCCCGATGAAGGAACTCGTCTGGGACGACGAGAGGATCGACTGTCTCTGCGCTAAGCTCGGCGTCCTACCCGAGTTCGAGGGTAAAGAGACCGGCGCCCTGATCGAGCGACTCATCGGCAGGGGCCGCGCCCAGGATGAGGAGCTTTTCTTCCCGCTCGCGTTTCCCAAGCCCGAAAGTCTCATAGACTACTACTGCGGGTTCTCTTCCGCCGCCGTCATCTTTTTGGGACGGGAGAGGCTTGCCGCCGCCCAGGAGGGCCTTGACCGCGAGTACGCGGGGCTTTTCCGTCTCGCCTGCCGCGAGCGCCCCGTCCCCGCGCCGGAAAGCCTGCTTTTCGACTTCGCTGCCCTCGAAAGGGACTGCGCGAACAAGGTTTCGTTCCTTACTATAAAGAGAACCACCCTGCCGGATGCCGCCGCCGGCGCGGAGAAGCGCTTTGTTATAAAATGCGACCCGCCGCGAAGTTTCTTTGGCAACATCGATTACATGAAGGAGGAGTTCGCCGCGCTTCTGGAAGAGGGTTGGCGTATCGTCATCGCCGCCGGCTCCGATATACAGGCCTTGCGTTTGAGGGAACTTCTAAAGGGGACGGAGCCGGTAGAGATCGTGCAGACGCCGCTTTCGCACGGTTTTGCCCTGGGCGAGATAAAGTTACTGCTTGTGCAGGAAAAGGAGATATTCGGTTTCCGCCGCCGTACCCGCTCGCTAAGCACGGTGCGAAGCGCGGCGATTGACACCTTTGTCGATCTCGGCCCCGGCGATTTTGTCGTGCATATAAATTACGGGATAGGTCTGTTCAAGGGTATAGAGCGGATAAACGCTTTGGGTAGCGAGCGCGACTACATCCGCCTCGAATTTGCCGAGGCGGAAACTATCTTCGTGCCTATCGAGCAGGTGAACCTCGTACAACGGTATATCGGCAACGAGGGATCGCCGCCGCGCCTCGACAGGATTGGGTCGAAGGGCTGGAGCGAGCGGAAGGCCCGCGCGAAAAAAGCGGCGGAAGAACTGGCCTCGCGCCTCATCGATCTGTATTCGAAACGCAAGGCGGCGCGGGGGTTCGCGTTTCCGCCGGACAGCGAATGGCAGTTGATGTTCGAGGCGAGCTTCGCGTTTGAGGAGACGGAGGATCAGGCCCGCTGTGTCGAGGAGATAAAGGCGGACATGGACAGTATTGTTCCGATGGACAGGCTTGTCTGCGGCGACGTCGGTTACGGGAAAACCGAGGTGGCCGTCAGGGCTTGCTTCAAGGCGGTGATGAGCGGCAAGCAGGTGGCCTTCCTTGCCCCGACGACGATTCTCGCGGAACAGCATTACGAAAATTTTATCGAACGTTTCCGCGGTTTTCCCGTGCGGGCCGCGATGCTTTCCCGCTTTGTAGACAGGAAAACGGCGCGTGAGGTTTTGGCGGAGCTTAAAAGCGGAGGGATCGACATTCTTGTCGGCACACACCGGATCATACAGAAAGATATCGTGTTCAAGGACCTGGGTCTTCTTGTGATAGACGAGGAACAGCGTTTCGGCGTCAAAGACAAGGAACGCCTAAAAGAGCTGAAGCACAATGTTGACTGTCTCGCCCTTTCCGCGACGCCGATTCCGCGTACCCTGCATATGAGCCTTTTGAAAATACGCGATATGAGCATCCTGGCGACTCCTCCGCAGAACCGTCTGCCGATAGAAACGTTCATCGACGAGTACGACGAGGAAAAGATCGCGAAGGCGATACGCTTCGAAGTGGAACGGGGCGGGCAGGTCTTCTACCTGCACAACCGTATCGAAAGCCTGGCCGAGGTGAGGGCGCGTCTTGCCCGTCTTGTGCCGGAAGTTTCAACCGAGATCGCGCACGGCCAGGTTGACGCGGAAGATCTGGAAGACGTGATGCACCGCTTCATTCACGGCGGATTCCACGTACTGGTGTCCACGACGATTATCGAAAACGGCATCGACATTCCTAACGTGAACACTATCATCATTGACCGCGCCGATATGTACGGTGTATCGCAGTTGTACCAGCTTAGGGGAAGGGTAGGACGCTCCGGACGCACGGCTTACGCCTATCTTTTTTATCCTTCGCAAACGGCGCTTTCGGAAACGGCGATGAAGAGGCTTGAAGTCATATCCGATTTTACGGAGCTTGGTTCGGGCTTCAAGATCGCGATGAAAGACATGGAGATTCGCGGTGCGGGCAACCTGCTTGGGCGCGAACAGTCGGGGAACATATTCTCCGTCGGCTTCGACCTGTACGTGCGGCTGCTGGACGAAGCGATACGCAAGTTACAGAACGAAAACTACGAGGCCGAAACGGAGACTCTGCTGGAGCTTGAATACTCAGGCTTTATTCCGAACAGTTACATAGACAGTCCGCGGGAAAAGATGGATGTGTACAAAAAGATAGCGGCGGTAAAAACCCGTGACGAGCTTGAGCGCGTCAACGCCGAAATATACGACCGCTTCGGGCCGCCGCCGTTTGAGGTCCTGTCGCTGTTGTCCCTAGCGGAGATACGGATAATCTGCCGTGAACTGTCGATCTCGTCGTTAAAAGAACATAACGGAATCGTTCGCGCCGAATTCACAAAGGTGGCAAACGTGAACGTAGACCGCCTGCTCCGCCTGATCAACGAAAGCGGCGGCAGTGTAAGGCCGGATCCAAGAGCGCCTAATGCTATTTTGCTTAAAACCGGCAAGATAGGGCTTAAAGAAAAAGGCGAATTCATCAGGGAAAAGCTGGAAGCGCTCGCATGACGGAAAATAAAACCGCTACCGAGGCGTCGCTGCGAACAGGGGCGCAGGCGGAGCTGCTGTTCAACCGGCTCCGCAAAAGGCAGAAGCACCTTCGCAAGTGGGCGGCGCGTACCGGTGCGGGCGCGTACAGGCTGTACGACCGCGACATCCCGGAGATCCCGCTCGTGCTTGATTTTTATGGTAACGACAAGGCTCAGGCCGTGTCGGGGGCCTTGTACAAGCGCCCCTACGAAAAAGACCCCGTGGAGGAGGAACTATGGCTCCGCGCCATGGCCGCCGCCGCCGCGGAAGCCTTGAACATCGACGGTCAAAATGTATTTTTGAAACTCCGCCGCCGCCAGTACCACCGTAAACCTTTATCCAGCGGAAAAAACTTTGATACGCAGTATCAAAAAGAATCCAACGGCGCTTTCGAAATGGTGATAAAAGAAAACGGTCTTTCGTTTATCGTAAACCTGTCAGATTACATCGATACCGGCATATTTCCCGACCTGCGGCTTCTGCGGAAAATGATAATGACGGAAGCCCCCGGTAAAGCGGTTCTGAATCTTTTTTGCTACACGGGATCATTTTCCGTGTACGCGGCCAAAGGCGGGGCGCGTAGAACGGACTCGGTCGATATGTCGTCAACATACCTTGAATGGGCCGCGCGTAACGCCGCGTTAAACGGCGTCGAAATCTCGGCGGAGCGGGCCGACGTTTTCAGGTTTTTGGAACGGGCGGCATCCTCCGGGCGGCGCTGGGACCTGATAATAGCCGACCCTCCCGCGTTTTCAAATTCAAAAAAAATGGCGGGCAACCCGCTCGGCGGAGTCTTCGACATAAACCGTGATTATCAATTTCTGCTTTCAAAGTGCCTCCCGCTTTTGAAAGCGGGAGGCAAACTTTTTTTCTGCGTGAATGCGCGGAGCTTTCAGGCGCGCGGGTTCAACTTGAATAACGACGACCCATGCAATAATTTTAAAGATGAGAGCGCAGGGAAAAATCTTTCGGTAAGGGATATAACCGGACAGGTCCGTGATGAAGATTTCAGGGACAAGAGGATGCCTGTATGTTATTTAATCACGAAGTGAATGCGGGGAGGATATGGGCGGCAGGCAAGGTCGCAAAAGTTGCGGGAATGGCGGCCGCCTGCGTGTTGGCCGCCTTCTTGTCGGTGTCCTGCGCCGGTTTCGCCGGTTTAAAAAACGGCGAAACTACGCCGCCTGAAAGGAGTGCTGAAAAACCGCCCGCTCCCGCCGAAGGACATTACCAGGAGGAAAAGGCGCTCTTCAAAGAGCTGCCCTCCGGCATACGCGCCTACCTGCTCAAGCTGTCCGCGGCCTTTGCCGGGCACGACGCCGCCTTCCTGATTGCCCAGGGCGAGGACGGGTACGAAAAGGCCGTGCGAAACAGCGTGTATGATGACGAGTATCTGGCGATGCTGTACCGCGCCGGCATTTATGCGGACGACGCCTTATGGCAGTCCCCCGAAGAACTCGACCTTGACCATGTCGTTTATATTGATTACACGGCCTGGCGGGAACAGGGGCCTGTTTTGGGCGTTGACGGGAATATCTATATGGACGGAGGCCGCCTGATTAATTTCAGCATGAAGGTGCTCTGGCGCTTGGATGAGCCAAAAATACTGGGCGTCTATCCCTGAATTAAAGCCCTCTCTACAATTTCGATGTCTTTCGGTGATAAACCGTAAATACCGTAAATGAACCTCCCCGCCACAAAACAGCGCCGAGCTGTTTTGCCTGACGTTTTACCGCCCTTTTTACCCCAATGAGGAAGGATAAGGCGGGGAGGTTCATTCTCCTCTTCTGTTGTATTTCACGCTTATCTTTCTGTCTACCAGATTGGGTAAAACCCAGAACCTATATCTTGCTAAAGGCGAGCGGAGGCGGTATTTTCTTGTGTTATTACGCGAACCACGGTTAAAATAGATACATTAACCTAGCGTAAACGCTAATACTTTGGAGGATATCAATGAAAAAGACAAAAATTATTTTGATCGCGGCTCTCGCGGTCACGGCACTTCTTGCCGGATGCAAGAAGAAGGAAGAAAAGTACATCTTGAAGATGTCTACCCAGCTTGCGCCGGACAGCATAATGGTTCAGGGTTTCAACCTTTGGGCCGAGGCGGTAAAGGAAAAGACGGAGGGTGCGCTGACTATCGAGGTGTACCCGTCCGCGCAGCTTGGCAGCGACGAGGACGTGATAGAGCAGGCGATTCAGGGCGCCAACGTGGCCGTGCTGACGGACGGCGGGCGCATGGCGAACTATGTAAAGGACATCGGTATCATCGGGATGCCTTACATAGCTGACAACTATGCGGAACTGCGGAAGATCACCGAGACCTCCGTGTTCGACGGCTGGATAAACCAGCTTGCCTCGCAGGACGGAATCCGTATGCTGTCGGCAAACTGGTACGACGGCCCGCGTCACTTCCTGACCAACGTGCAGGTCAACGTGCCTGCCGACCTTAAAGGCCAGCGGATCAGGACGCCCGGCGCCCCGGTCTGGGCAAAGTCGGTCGCGGCTATGGGCGCTACCCCGATAGCGATGGGCTGGAACGACTCGTACAACGCCATCCAGTCAAAGGCGATCGACGGCGTGGAAGCGCAGAATACGGCGAGTTACTCGCTGCACCTGTACGAACTGTTGAAGTATATCGACAAGACCGGGCATTTCCAGCTTGCGAACTTTATCATAGTCGGTGAAAAATGGTTTACGACGCTGCCGGAACATCTGCAAAAGATTCTTGTTGACGAATGCAAGGCCGCCGCCTACGAGAACGCCGCGCAGATAGAAAAAACCGCCGACGAACTGGAAAAGGACATGGTCGTCAAAGGCATGACCGTGATAAACTCGGACAGATCGGCGTTCAAGGCCGCCGCGGAGGCCGCTTACACGGAGCTTGGTTTCATACAGCTTCGCGA
Source organism: Spirochaetaceae bacterium (assembly GCA_031290855.1). Lineage (GTDB taxonomy): Bacteria > Spirochaetota > Spirochaetia > Treponematales > Breznakiellaceae > JAIRMY01. The sequence goes on along the minus strand of JAISLM010000074.1, from coordinate 7,738 downwards.
TCAAATCTGGCGGGAAATCGGGAAGCGCTGATAAGGGGCCTTCTCCGTATTCAAAAGCCATGTTGACACCGGTTTTGGCGGTTCGCCTGACCGGTGTTTTTCTAATCCAATAACTATTTATCGCAAGGGGTAATTTATGAAAATGTTGAAGATACTGTACGGTAATTTCTGCAAACTGGAAGAGTTCCTGGTTTCCTTGTTCATAGCGGTAATTACTTTTTTGGTCTTTCTATCCGCGATAGCGCGCGGCCTCTCCCACCCGCTCAACTGGGCGACGGACGTGTCGCTGCTCCTGTTTGCGTGGCTGGTTTTCCTGGGGGCGGACACCGCCCTGCGAAAAGCGGACTTTGTACGTGTGGATATGCTCGTGATCCGCTTACCCGCAGAGGTACAAAAGTTTTTGTACTACTTCATGTACGTCCTGTCGATCGGCTTTCTATGCGTTTTGATACGTTTCGGGATTCCGCTTTCAATCGAGAATTCGAAGCGCCTGTTCCAAACGCTGGGCATAAGCTATTCGTGGGCGACGATAAGTGCGCCGGCGGGCTCGGCTTTACTGATAATAACGATAATTCTGAAGCTGGTGGCACACTGGAAAGATAAGAACATCACGGTAACAGGCAAGGAGGCAATCTGATGGGTATAGTCGTAATCGTATTTATGCTGTTGCTGTTGTTCGGGATGCCGGTCGCGTTTGCGATAGGCTTTGCCGGCATGGTGTTCTTCTTTGTAACGCCGGCCATTCCGTTTTCCATCACCGTACAAAAGGTCGTAAGTTCAACGCAGAGCTTTACGCTGCTCGCGATACCGCTTTTTGTTTTTGCCGGAAACCTGATGAACAACACCGGCATAACGAAGAGGCTGGTCAGGCTTTCCAATGTCCTGACCGGACATATGTACGGGAATCTGGGGCAGGTAAGCTGCGTGCTTTCCACGCTGATGGGCGGCGTTTCAGGTTCCGCAAACGCGGATGCCGCGATGGAAAGCCGTATACTGGGGCCGGACATGGTAAAGCGCGGCTATTCACGAGGCTACGCCGCCGCCATCAACGGCGTCACGTCCCTGATAACCGCGACGATTCCGCCGAGTATGGGGCTTATCATCTACGGTTCCGTCGGCGAGGTTTCGATAGGGCGGCTGTTTGCCGCGGGTTTCGTGCCGGGTATCCTGATGATGATCGCGCTGATGGTTACTATACGGATCACCGCAAAGAAACGCGGACTCACCCCTGAACGGGACAAGCCCGCCTCGTTCAAGGAGATAGGCCGCTCGGCGCTGGACGGCGTATGGGCGCTTATGTTCCCGATCATACTGATAGTCGGTATCCGCTTCGGCGTGTTTACGCCTTCAGAGTCGGGCGCGTTTGCCTGTATGTACGCGATGTTTGTCGGCGGGGTGGTATACCGCGAGCTTACCTGGCCGGTGTTCGTCCGGACCCTGCGCGACACGGCCCGCGACATCGGCATCATAATGATACTCGTCTCGCTTTCCGGCATATTCGGCTACGGGATCGTGTACGATCGTGTTCCGCAAGGAATGGCCAACTTCCTGGTAACGCTTACGTCGAATCCCTACATCATGCTTTTCATAATCATCCTGCTGCTGGTGATCTGCGGTATGTTCATCGAGACTACGGTGATCGCGCTTCTTTTGACGCCTATCCTGCTGCCCGTAGTAAAAAACGTCGGCGTTGACCCGGTACAGTTCGGCCTTATCATGATGACGGTCGTTACGATGGGGATAATGACGCCGCCGGTCGGCATAGCGCTGTACACGACATCTACTATAATGGGCTGCAAGCCCGAAGAAACGGCCCGTGAATCGATGCCGTTCATAATCGCCGTCCTCCTCGTAGTCATGTTCTGCATCTTCTTCAAAGACGCGGTTCTGTTCATCCCGAACCTGATTTTCGGCAAAGCCTAGGCGCCGCCGCCTTCCCGCACAATAAGGGCGTGGTCTGCCGGCAAGGCCCTTTTCTTAAGGCCTGAGCCGGAAGCCGCCCCCGGCCTTATGCGGTCTTCTTGCGGCGCTTCAGGCCGCAGACAATGGCAAAGGCCAGCACGGCGGCGGGGATCACGACTATGTTAAGGCTGCGTGCAAAGGCCATCGCGGCGGACTCCTTGTCAGGATCCCGGATTCTGTCCAGGCGGGGCGTACCCGCGGCGCGGCTTCGTATGCCTATTATGTCGTCGTCGTTGGCAAGCCAGTCCGCGGCAAGCAGAAAAAACGTAAGGTTGCGCTCGGAGTTCAGGTATTCGTCGTTTACAAACTCGCTGTTGCCGATCACGATGATGCGGCTTTCCGCGCCGCCCTGATCCGCCCCGTCCCCGGCCTTGAAGTACGGCGGAAAGCGGCCCGACAGCGCGGCGGCGAGTACCTTTTCGCCGGAGGTCTCGTCCTTCTCCTGAGTAAAGAGGAACGCCTGATCCGGCTCCACCGCAAAATCGCGCGTCATAAGCCAGGCGTCGGGCGTACTGGACAAAAGCGGCGCCGCCTCAAGGCCGTCCGGCGGGTCGAGCGCGAGCGGGCTCGCCCAGAACAGGTCGAGGCCGGCGAAAGACGACGTTACCGGATGGTCGGGATTGCCGCCCTCGCGTGTTACGCTGATCCAGAACGGGTAGCGGACGAGCCTTATAGCCGGCATACCACCCGGGGCGGCGCTCTGGTACGTTATCGTAAGGCAGGACTCGTCCAGCACCAGTTCGCTTCGCACGTCCGCTCCGTAGGAACGGAGCATTGCGAGGAGGCCCCCGTCGTTCAGCGGGATCGCCTCCATGCGGCCTGTCGCGGTGGAGAACATGAAGTTCTCGACGAGGAAAAAGACCTTGCCGCCGCCCCGGATATAGCCGTCGATAACGGAAAGCGCCGTTTCGTCCAGCGTTTCGACGCCGCCTATCAGTATCACCTCGCTTAAGCCAGGCGGTATCTCGTCCCCCGGCGGGATATCGCGTACCTTGTATCCTGAGCTTTGTAGCATACCGGTCAGGTTACGGTAATTCCTATCGAAAGACTTATCGGAGTCTGCCAAAATGATGCCCGCCTCGCGTGTTTTACCGCTTACAAGGGCGCGGATTCGGCTTGTAAGATCGTATTCCAGCGTTTCAAGCGAGAAAACGAACGGTATTACGTCAGTTTTTTCAACATACTCTATCAGAATTCCTGAAAAAACATTGGAAACGGTCGCCTCGTTCCGTTCCACGGACTGCATCTGCCTGGGATATATCCCCAGCTGCTGCAAATCCGCCTCCAGTCCCTCCCTGGCGGGATCGCGCACGGTGAAGCGAATCTTGCCGTTTGAATAGGTGACGTACTCGCGTACAAGGTCGATGATCTCCTCCGGCTGCGGGTAAAGCCGCCTGAGCTTGTCGGACAGGAAGTAGCTTATCTTGACCTGCCCCTCCAGCGAGTCGGCAATACCGCGCGAGGCCGGCGATATCGTGTACAGCCCGGACGCCGTCAGGTCGAGCCTTAACCAGAGGCGCCCTGAGAGCAGCAGGGCCAGCGCTATCGCCGCCACAGAAAGCGCGGTGATGATCATGTTTTCGTGTTTCTTTGTCATGCTCTAGCTCCATTTTCTAAAAAGAAGGACGCGGGTGTTCAAAAAGAGGAACAGTACCGCCGTGAGGATGAAGAACAACAGGTCGCGGCTGTCCAGCATCCCACGCGAAAAACTTTCAAAATGAAATGACAGGGATACGAAGTTGATCACCTCGACGAGCGGCGCCGGAACGCTCTGCGAAAACGGTATCTGGCTGGCAAGCATCACGACGATTAGGACGGCGGCGCTACCCAGAAAGGCCGCCGCCTGATTCTTCGACAGGGACGAGAGGAATAGCCCCACCGCCCCGGCCGCCGCGCCGAGCAGGAAGGCCCCGACGTACTCGCAGACGATCACGCCGCCGTCGAACAGGCCGAGCGGAAGGAGGCTCAGCGGAAGCGGTACGGTAAGGGCGAGCATACAAAAGAGTGCGTAGAGAAAGCAGAGGAACTTCCCCAAAACCAGATCCCATTCCGAGAACGGCATGGTCAGCAGCAGTTCTATGCTGCCGAGCTTACGTTCCTCGGCCCAGCTCTTCATCGTTATGCCCGGAATCACGAGGGTGAAGGCGAGCGGAAACCCCGCGAAGTAGGGCCGGAGCGTAGCCATTTCGCGTAAAAAGAAGTTTTGGAAGTTGAACAGCCACACGGACGTAAAAACAAGGAAGAATATCACGATCCCGTAGAAGGCAGGCGATATACAGAGCGAATACCACTCCTTCTTTGCCAGCGCGAAGGCCGGCGAGCGTGAAAAGACGGCGTTAATTTTCATTTGAAACCTCGTTAGCGGCGGAAGCGCCGGTCAGCTTTACAAAAATATCTTCCAGAGACGTTTTTTTCCGGCTCATCTCCAGAATCTTGAAGTTACGGGAGACGGCCCAGTCGAAGATCCGTTCAGCGTTGGAGGCGGAGGCCGCGTCGGAGAAAGGCCGCGCCCCGCCCGGCACGACAAAGACCGCGTGAACCTCGCCGCCCTCGCCGGCCTCGACGCCGGAAACTTCCGCGCCGCCGAAACCGCCAGCGAGCGCCTCAAGCCCCTCCCTCACCGTACCGGGATCTCCGCCTTTCAGCACGAGCGTCCAGATTTCGCCGCCCCGCAGACCTGCGGCGATCTGGCCGGGACTGCCCTGCGCGGCTACCCGCCCCGCATTCAGTATCAGTACCTGCGTGCAGACCGCCTCGACCTCCTGGAGGATGTGCGTGGAAAGTATCACCGTCTTACGCTTGCCCAAATCTTTGATCAGGCCGCGTATCTCGATGATCTGGTTCGGGTCCAGGCCCGTGGTAGGCTCGTCCAGTATCAGGATCGGCGGGTCGTGGATGATCGCCTGCGCCAGCCCCGTCCGCTGTTTGTAACCCTTGGACAAGGTCTCGATACGGCGGGCGGCCACCCGCGAGAGGCCGCAGCGCTCGACGGCCGCGTCTATCGCGGACGCCCGCTTTTCCACGGGCACGAGGCGTGCGGCGGCGATAAAGCCCAGGTATTCCGTCACGGTAAGGTCACCGTACAGCGGTACGCCCTCCGGCAGGTAGCCTATCAGCCGCTTAACCGCGACGGGGTCGTCCTCCACGGAAACGCCGTCCACCAGCGCCTCCCCCCCGCTTGGAAAGTGGAAACCGGTCAGTATCTTCATCACCGTGGTCTTCCCGGCCCCGTTAGGTCCCAGAAAACCCAGCACCTGCCCGTCCGCCAGCGTAAACGACAGGTCGCTGACGGCCTCCAGCGTCCCGTACCTTTTGACCAGCCTATGTACTTCGATCACACGTTCCTCCAAAAAAACCGCGCCGCTTTCAAAACTCCCAATTTTGAAAACGGCACGCCTGTTGTTGCAATTCTACAAAAACCCGCCCCCAGATTCAAGCTGTTTCCACGCGCCCGCCAGCCGGCGGGTTTCCTCCAGATGCTTTCAGTGCGAAAATGGCGGCGGCCTTACGGGAGGGTTCATTGAGCTTGTTCCAAAACTGAAGTTTTGGAACAGCCACCATTATTCATCCCCTATCATCAAGTCCCGTTTTGCGCGTTGTAAATCAGTATTTTGTTCCCTGTCACGGCGGATATTCTTTGGGTATCCGGGCCGGGAACAGTCAATGAAAGCGATGGGGGGACCGGATTTTGGTACGGAAATAGTTCTGATTATTCGTGGTGGGGTCTGCGCACCCGATTGTATCTTACCGGCATGACAGAACCGGTATGGGCGGCAAGAGTCAGTGTTTCCTGTCCCGTTTCAGCATCCCATATTTTGATAGTATTATCAGAGTATCCGAATTCCGCTGGAAGAACCCGGTACAAAATTACTTCCACGCGGATTATACGCTATTGTGGCTTGCGGTTTATTTCGCTAAAATGCGAAAATCAGAAAACATGATGGACAAGATACTGGTGCTGGACTTCGGGAGCCAGACGACGGCGCTTATAGGGCGGCGGATACGCGAGATGGGTGTCTATGCCGAGATTAGGGGCGGCGGCAGTACGCTGGACGGCATCGTGCTGGACGGGGTGCGCGGTATAGTGCTTTCCGGATCGCCTGAGTCCGTGTACGGTTCGGGTATCGCGCCCGACCCGGCTGTTTATAGCTGTGGTCTCCCTCTTTTGGGTATATGTTACGGCCTGCAACGGATCACGGCGGACTTGGGCGGTCTCGTCAGCGCCCTACCCGTGCGCGAGTACGGCGGGGTAGAGGTGCTGATGCGCCGCCCCTCTCTTATTCCCCCTCATGCGCGGCCTTTCCTCGATGCGTTCCCGCATCGCTTTACCGCCTGGATGAGCCACGGAGACACTCTGACCCGCCTCGCCCCCGGTTTTATCGAGTACGGGACGAGTGTGTCAGGATTCCCCGCCGTTCTGTCGCACGAGAGCAAGAACTGGTTCGGCGTCCAGTTCCACCCGGAGGTTACGCATACCGAGCGCGGCGCGGAACTGATTGCCGCTTTCGTGTTCGGCGTGTGCGGCTGTAGCAGGACTTGGACTATGGAAGCCTACCTTGATGAGGTGAAGGCCGATCTGCGCCGTCGGGCCGCCGATAGGGATGTCCTGCTTTTGATTTCGGGCGGTGTAGACTCCGCTGTCGCGGGGGCGCTGCTGCTGTATGCGCTTGGACCGGATCGTGTCCACCTGATGTATATGGACACGGGCCTGATGCGCAAGAACGAGACGGCGCTGGTGAGGGCGAATCTTGAACGGCTCGGCGCGTACCATCTCCACATCATAGATTGCGGGGACGAGTTCCTTTCGGCCCTCGCCGGGCTCGACGCGCCGGAGGACAAGCGCAAGGTGATCGGCGACCTGTTCATAACTATACAGGAACGCGAGGTCGCCCGCCTGGGGTTGCCCGATTCATACCTGCTTGCGCAGGGTACGCTGTACACCGACCTGATCGAAAGCGGGAAGGGCGTGGGTAAGGCGGCGCACCTGATAAAGAGCCACCACAACGTGGGCAGTCCACTTGTCGACGCGAAACGGCGGGCGGGCAGAATACTGGAGCCGCTGGACAGGTTGTACAAGGACGAGGTTCGCGTCCTCGGCCGCCTGCTCCGGCTAGACGAGGCGGTAGTCGGGAGGCATCCGTTTCCCGGACCGGGGCTCGCCGTGCGGATTCTGGGCGAAGTTACCCGCGAGAAGTGTGCCGTTCTGCGCGAAGCGGACGCCATTTTTATCGACGAATTGAGGAGGCGGCGGACGCCGGACGGCAGCCGCTCGCTGTACGACGATATTTGGCAGGCTTTCGCCGTGCTTCTGCCTGTGCGCTCTGTAGGTGTGGCCGGTGACGCGCGTAAGTATGGCTGGGTGGCGGCTCTCCGCGCCGTAACGAGTGCGGACGGGATGACGGCGGACGTGTACCCCTTGCCGGCGAAAGACCTTATCGAGATTTCCACGCTGATAACAAACAAGGTCGAGGGTATAGGACGGGTCACCTATGATGTTTCGAGTAAGCCGCCCGCCACGATAGAATGGGAATGAACGCACCCCTTTAGCCGGGAAGGCACCGGGGAATCCGGACACGATGGAGGCGTCCAGCCCGCTTATTATCTGTATTCATTACAGTAGCGTTGACATACCCGCAACTAATTAATTAGAATATCAGTTGAGGCTGTTCCAAAACTTCAGTTTTGGAACAGCAACCTTTAAAAAACGCAGTTTTGCAAGGCTTTAGCCTGAAAAACTGCAAGAGCCTGGTCCAAAACCGTGCGCTTTAGCGCACAG
>JAISLM010000073.1 GCA_031290855.1 Spirochaetaceae bacterium | reverse complement strand
CGAAAGACCGCCGTGCCCGAAAAACGATTCAGCACTCGAAGGAAAATGTTCCGGGCTACTTTCAGCGACGATTTCCTTTACCATGCATTGTTCGGCCAAGTTAAATGACGTTGCCCTGGAGGCAACGCGATATATTGACTCGGAGTCCGAATATATGGTATCATTATCTTTGATACAGAGCTTCCGTATTAAAGGCAGGTACCTATGAAAACTAAAAAATCGGGTGTTTCTTTCGGAGTTTGCGCGGCTGTTTTGCCCGTATTGTTCGCTGTTCTGGCGTTAGTGGCCTGTTCCGCCTATCTTGAGAAAGAATTTGAGTGGAATGATGACGGAGATAACTCCGGAGGCAGGAGCGGAAGCAAAATAACCACAAGCAATTTTTATGCGGTGGATTTGACAACCAACACTTATTACTCGCTTAAAGCCGACCTTTTGGCGGAAGGCAACTACTGCAAGATCTGGGTGGAGCAGGCTTCAAAGCAGTATTTTACCGCCGCCGGCGCCAAAAAATTGGCCGCCGAGTATGACAGCAATATCTACGGCAAAATGCTTGCCTGCTTTGACATTGGAAAAGTGAATGTCGATGATAACACTACCGTAGGCAATATTCTTGCGGCGGCGGATTGGCTGACCGACGGGGACGGGAAGCTCTCGATCCTGATGCTGGATATAAGAGACGGCTATACGCCGCAAAGCGGCAGCTATACGGCCGGTTACTTTTCACCGGCCAATTTTTATAAGGACGGCGGTTTCTATCGTTCCAACCAGAAGGACATGGTATATATGGACACCTACCCGGCCAAACCGGGCAGCACGGAATCATGTCAGACTCTGGCCCACGAACTACAGCACCTGATGAATTTTATTACCAGTTTTGTGGTACGGGTTGACGGTAATAAGGTCAATCTGATGGATACATGGGTTGACGAGGGGCTTTCCAGCGCCGCCGAGTATCTGTACCTCGGAAGCCAGGTGGAGGGGAGGTGCGCCTGGTTTGCCAGCGACCCAATGGGAACTATAGCGACGGGTAATAACTTCTTTGTCTGGGGCAACCGTAACGGCACTTCCATCCTGGACGATTACTCCACCGGGTACCTGTTCTTCCAGTGGCTGCGGATACAGGCGGGGAGTACCGGTATTTACAAGAAGATTATCTCGTCGCAGCATCCCGATTACCGTGCGGTAACGGATGCGGCCAAAGAGAAAATATCATGGTTCGGCGGGGGTACATGGGACACTCTTTTCGAGTCGTGGCTGGCGGCGAACTATATAAACGCAGGCAGCGAAGCATACGGTTACCTTAACGATTCCAGGCTCAAACAGTTGCACGCCAAAAGCGCGCCGTCCGGAACGCACTACCTCGATCTTCTGCCCGGCGAGGCCGTGTACAGCAAAACCGCCACCGCCACAACAACGGCCTCCTATAGGAATACCGATTCCGGAACTCATATCAAATATGTCGGGCTTGACAAGAACGGCAGCGTAGACGCCAATAACACCTACGCCGACGGCGCGCTTCTTACTTACAACTCAAATACGGACAACCAGTATGGAAGCGTGAATGATTTAGTCGCTTTGAAGGAAAAAGGGTATCTCACCGGGGTAGCGGAGCAAACCGTTACGCAGTCCGGCGCCAGACTTGCCCGGTCGTCCAGCATCGGCGGGACGAAAGAGGAGCCGGTCCGTATAGACGCTCGCGATATGCTTGCGCGTAACGGCGCGGGCGGCGCGCTTGGAATTCCCGGCCGGGCTTACGTGCTAAATAACGCGATGCTAAATAACGCGATGCTAAAGAATGCTACGTTTTCGATAGGGGCCGGCGATGAGTAGACCGGCGCGGGCGGCGGGGTTTCTGATCCCGCTGTTTCTATGCGCCGCCCTCGCGTCCGCTCTTGGTGGAGATGAAAAAAAACCCTCTGAAAGCGAATCCCCAAAACCGGGGGCTGCGGGCGGCAACGGCGCGGCGGCGCAAAACCGGCCCGTGCAGGTTTCCGGCAGGGTGCGCCTTGTCGGAAGCTCAGTGTTTCCGGAACTGGTGATCAGCGGCGAAAACCGCGAATGGTTTATAAGCAAGGACGAGCAATCCAAGCTGTTCGAACTCCAACAGCGCTTCGTTACCGTTATGGGCACGGAAAGCTGTGTCGATCTGACCTTCGCCAACGGCTCCCAGGCGGGCCGCCGCTACACGCTCGAAAACATCCGCCTAATCAGCATCGACCGACCCCCTGAATGAAGGCTTGCCCGAAACGGGTAAAGGCGGTTAAAATAGTTTTAAATTTTGCAGGACAGAATGGGAATTTGCATAGACGGCGTATATTTTATGCTGCATCTAAAATCCCTCGGTGTGTGTGTGTATTTAAACGAGCGTTGATGGCCGGGCGGCACTATTTTCAGCCGGCGTTTTCAACGGCAATGAAGGCCGAATACGAACGCCCGTTAAAAGTGTCGGAACGAATGCTCCTTCCTTTTCATTACAGCGAGGAACTTTTCAGGTGTTTTGGCGCGGAGACAGTAGACTCGATAGATAACAGCGATTACGAAAACGCGACGATAAGCAATGATTTAAATATGCCGGTCAACGACGGCCTTAAAAACAACTATTCCTGCGTATGGGACGGCGGTACGCTGTAGCATATATTTAACTACCCGGCCGCTTTAAAAATTGCATGGACATGGTTGAGCAGGGCGGCTGTTTTGTAACGCAGGCCCCGGCAAACAATCTATTCGGACACGGATTTTACCCAGGGCCAGCGGATATATTTTTCTCTGTTTTATGCGATCAAAACGGTTTTATGGATACAAAAGTTCTGGTAAAGTAAGAAGTCGCCGTGCAAGCGCGGAGTGCGTTCTCGCCCGGCAGAATCGACAGCTTTCATCACTCATCACCCGTTGATCGTTTTTCATTATTAACGTATAGACAAGCGAGCCTGTTACAAAACTAAGGGATCCCAAAGACGCCCGATCCGTCACCATCATTCATCATTCATCGGTTATCAGTACTTAAGGGCGACTCCTCTGTCTTCCGTCCATGTGCGTTTACTTAGGGATAGAGTGCTATCTGTTTCTGTACACAGAAACAGAGGAGAACAAAATGTCAACAAAAATTCCAACCAGGCTTTACCTCTCGCAGGACGAGATGCCCAGATACTGGTACAATGTAAGGGCGGACATGAAGGACAAGCCCGATCCTATCCTGCATCCGGGCAGCTTGAAGCCGGTGACGGCGGCAGACCTGGAACCGGTGTTCTGCAAAGAAGCGGTGCG
>JAISLM010000072.1 GCA_031290855.1 Spirochaetaceae bacterium | reverse complement strand
GTGCGCGGTCTCCCGGAACACCCGGCCAAACAGCGCCAGGGCCTGGCCCCTTCGGAACAGGGGTTCCCGGTTGTTGACGCGGGTACTGATTTCGTACCACACGCCCTGTTTCAGCATTCGTAAAGTTCTCATGTAAATATATGTGCGCTTGCCCGCTTTTTGCTTTAACATACGGAGAAAAAACGGAAAGAAGCCGAAGCGAAAAGTACCTTCGACCTTCCGGCGGAGCGGCGGGGTATCTTGTAAGCGATGCATTGTCTACGAGTTTCGATCGGCTGCGGAAATTTATCATCTGTGGGGTCTGCTGCTCCTCCTCCTCCCCTCCCCCCTATCCTTCCTTTTCTTAACAACAAGCGCTTAAAAACAGCAAAATGCTCCGCATTTTGCCTGGACTTGTTCGGCAGCCAACCGGGACATCGAACAAGTCCAATCTGTCTATTGACCAAATACTTACTTGTATAATAAAGTCATAAATACCACTTGGTATTAAGTTGCTGTTAACCGGTGTGCGGAACAGCGTGTTTCACGCATCGCGTCCGGTGTGAAAATGACGCTCGATCAATAATTTAAGAATTAAAAACGGGTAATGGAATCGAGAGATGGGGGGACGGAGGCACTGGCCCCGTGCAGGCCGCTCCCGCGGGTCCAAAGGCGCTTGTGAATCTTTGGCCCCGCTTTCCCCCGCAAGAAGAGGATTTTATGAAGAAGGTTGTTGTTACCGGGATGGGGGTGATTTCTCCCATAGCCAAATCTGTTGACGGATTTTCTCAGGCTCTGAAGGCCGGAAAGAGCGGCATCGGCAGGATTACGCAGTTTGACACGGCGGCTCACAAAGTGAAGATTGCCGGAGAAGTGAAGGACTTTGACCCGGCGCTTTGGATTGACGGGAAGATGGCGCGTAAGATGGCGCGGTTTACCCAGTTTGCCGTTGCCGGAGCTTATCAGGCTTTGACGCAGGCCGGGTTGCTTGATGAGGCGCGGCGGGTAAAAGGCGAAGCGGAGCGCTGCGGCGTCGTACTCGGAAACGGGATTGGCGGCTTTGAGATTGTTACCGAATCGTTTAAGAAGCTGCTTGGTGCGGGTCCTGACCGTATGCTGCCGCTCACCGTGCCGCTGATGATAAACAACGAAGGGGCGGCAAATGTTTCGCTTGTTTACGGTCTTAAAGGGCCGGTTTACACGCAGGTTACCGCCTGCGCGTCTGGTACGGACGCTCTGGGGCAGGCGCTCGACCTTATCCGGGCTGGACGCTGCGATGTCGTCGTGTCGGGAGGCGCGGAGGCGTGCATAACGTCCTTCGGCGTAGGAGGCTTTGAGCGTTTGCAGGCTCTTTCCACCTGCCGCAACGACGAGCCGGAGAAGGCAAGCCGCCCCTTCGACGCCGGCAGGGACGGCTTTGTTCTGGGCGAAGGCGCGGGCATCCTTGTTCTTGAAAGCGAGGAACACGCGAAAGGCCGGGGACAGGCGATACTTGCCGAATTTGCCGGCTACGGCGGTACGGCGGACGCCTACCATATCACCGCGCCTGAGCCTTCCGGCGATGGCGGGGCCAGGGCGATACGGCTTGCCCTTTACGATGCCGGTCTCAAACCGGAGGACGTGCAGTATTACAACGCCCACGGGACATCTACGAAAATAAACGACGCGGTGGAGACTAAGATGATAAAGACGGCGTTTGGAAAACACGCCTACAATTTAAAAATTTCCAGCACAAAGAGCATGATCGGCCACTGCGTTGCGGGCGGAGGCGGCATTGAGGCAATAGCCTGTATCCTCGCGATCCGTGAGGGATTCTTTCCCCCGACGATAAACCTTGATAATCCTGACAGAGAATGTGATTTGGATTATGTTCCCAACAAGGCCGGGTTTGGGGTGGTAAACGCCGCCGCGTCCGGCAGCCTCGGTTTCGGCGGTCACAACGGCGTGGTCGTGTTCAAAAAGTATTAGGCCCAAAGCGCGCTGGAATGTGCGCGGCTTTTATGGGGATTTGTATACCGTCTTGCTCAGCTCTATCATGTCCTTCGGTGAGTATTTCCCCGGCAGCTTCGCTTCGATTTGTTTACCGGCAAGGCAGACTTCAAGTCTTCCTCTATGTTCCGCACCATAAAACGGTTAAACCCCGTCCCTGTATCCCAAGCTGGAGTTTTGATTTTCAAAACTCCTAAATAACCGCGCAGCGGTTATTCGCAAAGTCTGGTTTAATACCCCGCCGAAGCTTCGGTTCGCGCTTGCCGCGCGGGGGCTCATTCTGAGCGCAATGGGTGAAGGCGTCCGGACGCCCCGCTGGCGGGAGGCTGGCGGGGGAGGCTACAAAAATGTATAATAAAAGCCATGAAATCTGACATTTCCGTGCTGACGGAAGCTAACAGCAAACCGTACTCAGACATGTATGAGCTTGAACTTCTTTTTGATATTGCCCGCACACTGGACAAGCATGTGGAACTGCGGGCGGCGCTGGGGCCCGTGCTGAGTATTTTGGAAGTGCGGGCATCGCTAAAGTACGGAATGATAACGCTGCTGAACCGTTCCACCGGCCTCCTCAAGATAGAGGAGGCGCACGGTTTGAGACCAGAGGAGAAGGAACGCGGCGTTTATCGTCTTGGGGAAGGGCTTGTCGGCAGGGTGTTTGAAACGGGCATAGCGCTTTCCGTACCCGACCTGTCGAAAGAAGAACGTTTTTTGAACCGCGCCAAAAACCGGGGGCGCGAGGATATGGCCGGCATGAGCTACTGCTGCGTCCCGATAAGGGCGGGGGGGGCCGTGATAGGGACGCTGAGCGCGGAACGCCGGCTGGGTTTAAACGGCGAAAAACATCCTGATGCGGAAAAACTCATGGCTCACGACAGGATTCTGATGGAAAAGGTTGCCGCGATAATAGCGGACTCGGCAAAGCTGCGGGAACGTATCATGGAGGAGCAGTACAAGGCAAGCCACGAAGCATCGGGCGGTGCGGTGGTAAAAAAAGACGCAAGAAAACCGGCCTGCGGACAGCTTGGGCGTATCGACGCGGACAGCGTGATGATAGGTACGAGCAGTGCGATACGGGATATGTACGCGCTGGTGGCCCAGGTCGCGCCGACGGACGCCAACGTACTGATTGCCGGCGAGAGCGGCACGGGCAAGGAACTGGTGGCTGCCGAGATTTTCCGGCTTTCAAAACGGAACGGCAAGCCCTTCCTCAAGGTAAATTGCGCCGCGCTGCCCGAATCGGTGATAGAAAGCGAGCTTTTCGGCCATGAAAAGGGCGCGTTTACAGGCGCGATAAACCAGCGTAAGGGCCGATTCGAGATGGCGGATACGGGAACGATATTCCTGGACGAAATAGGCGAGCTTCCGCCGCAGATTCAGGTAAAACTGCTCCGCGTCCTTCAGGAGAGGGACTTCGAGCGTGTCGGCGGCGCGCAGACGATAAAGGTGGACGTGCGGATCATCGCGGCCAGCAACCGCAATCTGGAGGAGGACGTGAAGGCGGGACGCTTCCGCGAGGACTTGTTCTACCGGCTAAACGTGTTCATGCTGCACATTCCACCGCTCCGCCAGCGGAAGAGCGACATCATACTGCTCGCCGACTATTTCACGGAAAAGTACGCGGAAAAGAACGGCAAGCTGATAAAGCGTATCTCCAGCCTCGCGATAGACCTGTTGACAAACTACCACTGGCCCGGCAACGTCCGCGAACTTGAAAACTGCATAGAGCGGGCGGTAATTCTGTCCAGGGACATGGTGATCCATTCGTACAACCTGCCGCCCAGCCTGCAATCGGCCGCCTCGACAAACACGGAACTGACGACCACGCTGGACGCCGCGCTTTCCCGTCTCGAAAAGGAGATGATCACCGAGGCCTTAAAGAACAGCGACGGCAATATGTCCGCCGCGGCCCGTGCGCTCGGCATCACGGAACGGCAGATGGGCCTGCGTATCCACCACTACGGCATAAACTGGCGCGTCTTCCGCGCCACCCGTAAGCGGGTTTAACGCATGGGCCCGCCGCCGCAAGTCTGGTTTAATACCCCGCCGAACCTTGGATTCGCGCTTGCCGCGGCTCAAGTAAGGCAACGACTGCAAAGGTTTGGTATTAAACCGGACAATAGAGGCTCTCCCGAAACTTCAGTTTTGTGAGACAAGCTTTGCCTGTGAGACAAGCTTTGCCTGTGAGACAAGCTTTGCTTGGGAGACAAGCTTTGCCTGTGAGACAAGCTTTGCTTGGGAGACAAGCTTTGCTTGTCCGGCTGCCTTGGATTTATATGAAAAAGCGGGCCTTAGTCCGGTTAGACCGCTTTTTCGGAAGCTTTTCTAAAAACCAACCGGGTTTTGGGAAAAGCTCCGTCGTTTGGAAAACGCGGATGAACCTCCCCGCCGCAAAACAGAGTCAAGTGTCTGCGGCAAACCGCTATGCGGTTTGTGCCTGGCGTTCTGCCGCCTGTTTAACCCCAAAAAGAAGGATAAGGCGGGGTAGAGCAGACCCTGCCGCGAATAAAGAAGAAAGATCGGCGTGGAACGAACGGAGAAAACAGGATAAAGAAAACACTATGGAAGATCCGGTAGGATTGTTGAAAAAAGCGGATTTAAGAACGTGGAACCTGTATATGCGTTTATGAAATTCGGCGTAATAATCGCTATAAAAGATAAATGAGCCGCTTTCAAAACCAAGGTTAGTTTTAATACGGCGCCGTGATTTTTCAGTCTGAAGTCTTACAAAACCCAAGATTTTAAACGGAACGCCGGCGCCGGTCCGCGCTTGCCTTTACAGCCGCTGCGCGACCGCAAAAACCCGGCTTACGGCTACCGGCAGCCGAGAAGTTTGCTGTAGGCGTCCAGCGCGTCGTCGCCGGACTTGCCGGAAAGAACTTTTCTTGTGAGGATTTTGCCGAGTTGCACGCCTTCCTGGTCAAAGCTGTTCAGGTTCCATACAAAACCCTGGAACATAACCTTGTTTTCAAAGTGGGCCAGCAAGGCGCCCAGGGCTTTCGGCGTCAGGCGTTTGCCGTGTATCAGACTGGAAGGCCGCCCGCCGGGAAACTGCTTGTTCGGGTTGTTATCGTCCTGCCCTTTGGCAAACGCGACGATCTGGGCGGCAAGGTTTGCCTTCAGCTTGGTCATGCTTGTAGAACCGTCCACCACTACATCATCGCCAAGCTGGCTGTCGTTAAAGCCTATGAATTGGAGCGGCACGACATCCGTCCCCTGATGGAGAAGCTGGTAGAACGAGTGCTGCCCATTGGTACCCGGTTCGCCGAAAACCACGGGGCCCGTCGGGTACGAAACCGGTTCGCCGGCCCGGTTCACGCGCTTGCCGTTGGACTCCATATCCAACTGCTGCAGATGCGCCGGAAAGCGGGACAGCGCCTGACTGTACGGCAACACCGCCGTATACGGAATCCCAAGGAAGTTCCGTTCCCAAACGCCGATAAGCGCGTCAAGAAGCGCGGCGTTCTTCCGAATATCCGGCTCCAGGGCGTTCCTGTCAGCCTCGTGGGCGCCGTCCAGGAATTCCCTGAACACGGCGGGGCCGAAGGCAAGCGAAAGTATCACGCCGCCCACGCCGGAACTGGACGAATAACGCCCGCCGATAAAGTCGTCAATGTAAAATGAATCGAGGTAGGCGC
>JAISLM010000071.1 GCA_031290855.1 Spirochaetaceae bacterium | reverse complement strand
TGTTGACGCGGGTACTGATTTCGTACCACACGCCCTGTTTCAGCATTCTTAAATGTCTCATGTAAATATATGGGCGCTTGCCCGCGTTTTGCTTTAACATACGGAGAAAAAAGGGAAAGGAGCCGAACCGGAAAGTACCTTCGACCTTCCGGCGGAGCGGCGGGGAGCTTTTCATCAGGTAAAATTTTTGCGGGCCAGGTTTAGCCCAAAGGGCGGGGGAGCAGACCCCACTGCGAATAAAACTTCATAGCTTAAATACGGTTGTTTAGTGTAATCAACCTGCTAAAAACGCGGCGTCTCCGGGAATGGGCGGTATAGGCAAGGACTGTGGCATAAGCGGCGTAAAGCCGGAGTACGCGCGGGGCTTATACGGCGTTGTCGTCTACGGTTATGGCGGCAACGGCTCCGGCCCGGGCAAAAGACCTTCCGACAGCGCCAAAGTCATCGTCACCCTCCGCTTCAAGACGCAAAGTTAACGCCGCAAGCCGCTTCGCGGGCGGGTAGGCTGAAGCCTGTCCGCCCTTTTCACGCTGAACAATACGTTTTAAAACGGCCCGCTTGGTATTCTTGCCGCTTACGCTTTTTCCAGGCGGACGAGGCAGGTTTCGCCGCCGGCTTCGACGGGAGACCACGCGGGGTCTTGCGGGGCGGGGCCATCGGAGAAGGATGTTTCCACGGAGAGCGTCTCACCTGAGACGTAGCCGGCGTGGGCGTCCAGGGCGCGGCGAAGCCGGGGAGAGCCTCCCAGGTACAGGCGTATGCGGTCGCTCACGCTTAGGCCGCTTTCCTTGCGCAGGTTCTGCACACCGCGCACGAGGTCGCGGGCAAGGCCTTCCAGCGCAAGTTCCTCGGTGATTTCCGTGTCGAGCGCGACCGTGAGGCTGCCCTCGTTTATCACCTTGAGTCCGGTCTTTTCGATGCGCTTTATGTCCAGCTTGCCGGCGGACAGGTCTATCACGCGGCCGGCCACCTCTATCGAGAGTGTGGAACCCTCCAGTATAGACTGAATCTCGGCGCGGTCGAGTTGTTCTATCTTTTCCGAGGCGGCCTTCATGTCGCGTCCCAGTTCCTTGCCCAGTATGCGGAAATTCGCCTTCGCCCGGTACTCGACGAGGTCTTCCTCCCTGTCGTCCCAGACGACTTTCTTCACGTTAAGTTCCTCGCGAATTATGTTTTCCATCTCCAGAAGCGCGTTTTTCTCAGGCGTCTGGCGGGTTACAATGCTCACCATGCGAAGCGGCTGGCGGTTCTTGATGCTGTATGCGGAACGGAGGGCGCGGCCAAGCGTTACGGCCCGCCGGACGGAGGCCATCTTGAACTCAAGCTCGCGGTCCAGGCGCTCTTTTTGCGGTACGGGCCAGTCGGCAAGGTGCACAGAGACGGGGTTGACTTCCCGGCGGAGGTTTTGCCAGATCATCTCGGTCGTAAACGGCATGAAGGGAGCGGCCACCTTCACGAGAGTGAGCAGCGCTTCGAGCAGGGCGGCGTAGGCTTCGGACTTGTCGGTGTCGGCTGCCGCCGCGCCGCTCCTCCAGAAGCGCCGCCTAGAACGCCGGATATACCAGTTGTTGAGCAGGTCGATGAAGTCAACGACGGGGTCTACGGCGCGGGAAAGGTCGTAGGCGTCAAGCGCCTCGGTGACGCGGCTTACCAGCGTCTGTGCCTCGGAGAGTATCCACTTGTCGAGCGGGTTCGCGGGCTCGCGGGGCGGCGGGGCCGGACACGCGCTGTCTATGTTCGCGTAGGTGACAAAGAAACTGTAGGCGTTCCAAAGCGGCAGGAGTATGCTCTTAAGCACTTCCCGCACCCCCTCGTCGCTATAACGGAGGTCGTCGGCCTTAACCACGGCGGAGTGTACAAGAAAGAGCCGCAGCGCGTCCGCCCCAAACGTGTTCACGGCGTCCATCGGGTCGCTGTAGTTTTTTAGGTTCTTGCTCATCTTTTTGCCGTCGCTTGCGAGCACAAGACCTGAAACGACACAGTTCTTGAAAGCGGGGCGCTGGAAGAGGGCTGCGGCCAGCACTGTCAGCGTGTAGAACCAGCCGCGTGTCTGGTCGAGGCCCTCGTTGATAAAGTCCGCCGGGAAATGTGTCTCGAAGAATTCCTTGTTTTCAAACGGATAGTGGTTCTGCGCGTAAGGCATCGCCCCGGATTCAAACCAGCAGTCCAGAACTTCAGCCACCCGCCTCATAAGCCCGCCGCAGGGGCAGGGAATCGTGATCTGATCGACAAAGTGCTTGTGAAGGTCTACCGCCTCCTTCCCCGACAGTTCCGTAAGCTCGGCGGCGCTGCCCACGCAGATCGTCTTCCCGCAGTCGGGGCACTTCCAGACCGGTATCGGGTTTCCCCAGTAGCGGTTCCGGCTGATCGCCCAGTCCCGCGCCCCCTCCAGCCACTTGCCGAAACGTCCGCTTTTAATGTGTTCCGGCACCCAATTTATCCCGGCGTTAGCCTTGAGCATATCGGCTTTCACCTTCTGCACGTCTACAAACCAGGATCCGACGGCGCGGTAAATTAGCGGGCGCCCGCAGCGCCAGCAGTGCGGGTAGGCGTGGAGTACCTGCTCCCGCCGGACGAGGCGGCCTTCGCTTTTCAGCCGGTCAATGATGTCCTTGTCGCAGTCTTTGACGAAACGGCCTTCGTAGTCCGGCACCTCCGCCGTGAAACGGCACTCCTCGTCAACGGGGCAGACCACCGGCACGCCCGTCCCCCGCAGAACGCGCTGGTCGTCTTCGCCGAAGCCCGGTGCCGTGTGGACTATGCCTGTGCCATCCTCCGTTGATACGAAGTCGCCTGTGTAAGTGCGGAAAGCCCCTTTCGCCGCGGCGCCGGCAAAGTACGGGAAGAGCGGCTCGTAGCGTATCCCGGCGAGGGCGGCCCCCTTCACCCGCCGGATTATCCTGTACGAGGAGGTGTCTTTGAAGTAGACCGGAAGCCGTGCCTCCGCCAGTATGTAATGCTCCCCTCCGCCTTCACGGTCCTCAACAAGCACGTAGTCGATCCCCGGCCCCAGAGTCAGGGCCAGGTTTGACGGCAGCGTCCACGGCGTAGTCGTCCAGGCGAGGAGGTAGGTGTCGGGCGGAAAGGTGTCCGGGGTCTTAGGGGCGGAGCCACTAGGAGAGGGGGCAGCGGAAGACGCCCCAAGCCCGCTTGCGGGCGACGGCGGCTGTAGCGGGGGGGAGGCTTCCCCCCCTTCCCCTATTACCTTGAAGCGGACGGTGATCGCCGGGTCGTGGACGTCGCGGTAGCCTCCAAGGTTTAGTTCGTGGTTCGAGAGAACCGTCGCGCAGCGGGGGCAGTAGGGGAGGATGTAGTGCCCCTCGTAAAGGAGGCCGCGGGAGTAAAGCGTTTTGATGACGTACCAAATTGACTCCATGTAAGGCGTGTCCATCGTCTTGTAGTCGTTGTCGAAGTCGACCCAGCGCCCGAGTCGCGTGATGATCCGCCGCCACTCGCCGACATAGCGGAGAACGGAAGCGCGGCACGCATCGTTGAAGCGGTCGATGCCGTAGCGTTCGATGTCCGTCTTCGATCCCAGGCCGAGTTCCCGCTCGATAAGGTTTTCTACGGGAAGTCCGTGGCAGTCCCAGCCGAAGCGCCGCTCGACACGGCGTCCCTTCATGGTCTGGTAGCGGGGGATGATGTCTTTTATCGTACTTGGCACAAAGTGTCCGAAGTGCGGCAGGCCCGTGGCAAACGGCGGACCGTCATAGAACACGAAGTTACCCTCCCCGCCGCCCTCCCTCTGCGCGATACTTCGCCTGAAAATATCGTTTTCCTCCCAAAACCGAAGGATTTCCTCTTCCGCCTTGGGAAAGTTCACCTTTTGCTCTACCGCTTTGTACACAGTTTCCTCCATGTTGACGTTTTACAGCCCATTGTACGCAAAAATCTCCCCGCCCGCCAGCCCTCTCCGTGCCAACGCTGAGCGTTGAACTTACGCATTGATCATCGCCAATTGCTCTAAATCATTACCGGGAAAAGATTTAAGTCTGGACGGGGTCAGACCCCGAGGGCCGGGAATTTCCCCGCCCGGACACCGTGCCGGCGGCTAAACACGCGGCGTTGAACTTACGCAGACTACGGCTTTCTCTCTGAAGCCCTTTTCACGCGCACAATGTTTTGGACAAACCGCGTGGCGGTTTGTCTTCCGCCGCCGCGCATCGCTGACTGCCCGCCGTATGCGGGCCGCCGCCGCCAAAAGAGCTTGACAAATTTTTTTTCTTTTGTTATTCTAAATTAACACTAGACGGGGCCGCGGCGCGGCGGCGGGATAAAGGCCCGGCGCGGGGCGCGGTGGAGCCCGGCGGCAAACAAGGAGGACGGCTTACGCATACCCGGAAAGATACGCGGGCCCCGGCGCGGGACGCAAATTTGAACCGCTGGGGGGGCGCCCCCCCCCCCCCCCCCCCCCGGCGCGGGGGGGGGGGGCCAGCGGTACAAATTTGCGTCCCGCGCCGGGGCCCGCGTATCTTTCCGGGTATGCGTAAGCTGTCCTCCTTGTTTGCCGCCGGGCTCCACCGCGCCCCGCGCCGGGCCTTTATCCCGCCGCCGCGCCGCGGCCCCGTCTAGTGTTAATTTAGAATAACAAAAGAAAAAAATTTGTCAAGCTCTTTTGGCGGCGGCGGCCCGCATACGGCGGGCAGTCAGCGATGCGCGGCGGCGGAAGACAAACCGCCGCGCGGTTTGTCCAAAACATTGCGCGCGTGAAAAGGGCTTCAGAGAGAAAGCCGTAGTCTGCGTAAGTTCAACGCCGCGTGTTTAGCCGCCGGCACGGCGTCCGGGCGGGGAAATTCCCGGCCCTAGGGGTCTGACCCCGTCCAGACTTAAATCTTTTCCCGGTAATGATTTAGAGCAATTAGCGATGATCAATGCGTAAGTTCAACGCTCAGCGTTGGCACGGAGAGGGCTGGCGGGCGGGGAGAGCAGACACCACTGCGAATGAGCCTCCGCGCGGCAAGCCGCGGGGTATTAAACCAGACTTTGCGAATAAAACCTTACACACCAAAGAAATTAAGACTGTTTTCGACGGTTGACGTTCCGCTTGTCCCCCGCCGGAGAGGGGGACATTTCTACTGATTTTTAACAGTGTTCATTAATGCAATTTTCCGCTTCGATCTTTTATACACTTCTTTCGGACGTTTCATCCCCGGCGCTTCATGCGGGCGTATGCTGTTAAACTCGCACCGCACGCGTCAAATCCCTTCTGATGCTCTTTGAGATTCCCTTTTATGTTCCCCCGTAATTCCGTTTTCATATCACGGCGCGTCCGACCGTGCCCCCCGTTCCGGTACGGCTTTCCCGGATCGTCCAAGTCTATTTTTATCCCAAGACTCATAAACCATACAGGTAACCGGCTCAATCCCCGCCGGTTAAACACGTTCCCTAAGGACGGACCGTTGTCGCTCCGTATATATAAAGGCAGCCCGTTTTGGCGGAAAAGATGCTCAAATACCGCCTTTACACGGGCCGTATCACCCTTTTCCGGCGTTTCTGTCGCCGGTATGTATTTGCCGTACTCGTCCCTAACCGTGAGCGGCAGGCATTTCTCCCCCGCCGCCACCCTTTGAAATCCGCCGTCCACGGATCATTGGGTCTCTCCGCTTTCACCCGGGACCGCGGCCGGTCTTCCGTCTTTTTCCGTGTCCTTTTTTCTTTCCTGTATAGCCTTCTTTATTTAAAAAGGTACTCAACCGTTCTCCACGCCGGCGCATGGCACAGCGGGTATGCGGCTTTATGCAGGGCCGGTATTTTATACGCGCCCCGATAGGCATGTTTTTCTTTGGGTTTCAAAAGCCGTTTTTTTAATAACCCTGTCTATCTTATCCGCTTTGTTTTTCGGCGCGCGTGATTCTTCGGCGAGGCCTTTCATGCCCCGCTCTTTGAACCGGTTTACCTGCTTGTACCCGGTTTTGGTCCTTATCCCGAAGTCACGGCAAATCCCGGTAAAGCTTTCTTCTTTTCCCGGCCGTTTGAAAATAAATTCTTTCTTCTGTTGCATTTTGTTGCTCTACTTCCAGCCCGTTGCCAAATCCTCCCGTGTTTGGATTTAGCTTTGATTGTACCTTAAAGTGTTACCGATGTGTCCGGCCACACCAGGCACAATGGCGGCTACCGTTCCGGCTGTTTACGAGGTTACCCAAACTAATTCCTTGACAGATGAGCCTGTTCCAAAACTAATTGACTGTGCGCTAAAGCGCACAGTTTTGGACCAGGCTCTTGCGGTTTTTCAGGCTAAAGCCTTGTAAAACTGCGTTTTTTAAAGGTTGCTGTTCCAAAACTGAAGTTTTGGAACAGCCTCAGATAACAACTTATAAAACGTGTCACCTTTTGGGGACACAAACCGGCGCGTACCCGCTTCGGCGGGGCCCGCCGGGAGCGAAAGGTTCCGGTTTCCGGCCTGTTTGCGATTTTTCCGCCCGCGGGCGCGGACGGAATTTTATTGTCCAGAAATACGGAGGAAAAAAAATGAACGCGGAGAGAATTAAAAAGCCGTGGCTACAGACGCGGAAATACGCAGGCTCGACAGGCGCATCGACGCCCGGTTTAAGGCTATTTACGACCGGACGAAAAAAAGCCGGGAGGAGAATGAAAAGTTCTTTAAGGAACACCCCGGGGCAAAAGCGAATTACACCGCCAGGTATCCGTTCTAAACGGACGGACAACGCGGTATCCGTACTGAAAACAAAGCGGGATAAAAATGGAAAAGGGACGCAAAAGCAAATTTTACGCGGCCATGGTTAAAACCGGGGGCGAGGACGGAGAAAACTTCCAGAGCCAAGCGAGGTGAAAAACTTTAAGACGGACGATCCAGGCGCTTTTGTCTATATGGTATTTATCGGCCCTGACTCTCTTAAATCAATTCATGGTGAAATACCGGCAAAACCCCCGCTTTGCGGGGGCGGTAGATCTACCCAGATTAGGGATATTGAAAGAGCCAAAGAATCGGCCAAGGAGTTTTGACATGGAAAAGGCATACAAATGTGATATGTCCAGTCATATAAAAACAAAAGGTGCTGTTTTCGAGTATCTTGAGGCGGATCTTTAGGGAAACGACATGGAACTGCTTTTTGATGTGCTTGGAGATATAGCCCGCTCCGAGGGGATGGCGCAACTGGCGCGGGGGAAATTGACAGAGTGGGTGTAATGGGGTATAGTTTTTACAGTGCGAGAGATTAGCTCATCTGGATAGAGCGTCAGCCTCCGGAGCTGAAGGTGGCAGGTTCGAGTCCTGTATCTCTCATTCGTAAGTCCTTATGCAGTAAGGAATTAGATGATTACGAAATGCCTCATTTAAAAATGTAACTTTACGCCGCCGGTTTGCTTCCGGAAGGAAGGGGCCGAGTGGCAACGGCTTCCCGCAACGCGAGGATGGCCTTGTTGACAGTGTGCTGTAACCGAACCGGATTGTAAAGTCCGTAAAGCCGGATGACTTCCGCTTTTACCTCAGGCGGGAGCGCGTC
>JAISLM010000070.1 GCA_031290855.1 Spirochaetaceae bacterium | reverse complement strand
ACAAAGATTTGGTATTAAACCAGACGATATTATAAACTTCCTTACAGAACGAGCCTCCGCTCCAACCAACACAACGCTTAAGATACCGCGCGGCTTGCCGCGCGGAGGCTCATTCGCAGTGGGGGTCTGCTCCCCCGCCCGCCCGTTTCATGCTATGGGGTCTGACACCACGGGCCGGGGAGTCCCCCGCCGCCGCATCTCCCGCTTCCCCTCAGTCCCAGGTTCGACAGGCGGAACTTCCGAATCAACAGTTACAGTACAAAAGGTCACGATACGCCCGCGCTATCTTGGCGGACAGAAGACGGAGCGCTATACTGACCTCACGGTTTTGAAAGATCGGTTTTTTTCCGCCGATTCACATAGACCGGATACACAGAGGATACTGACCGGAATGAAAAGGAAATAAACCCAGAGGGACGGATGCGGAGGCTGACTGGCGGGAACTGCCCGCCACGAGCCCGTGATAGCGGCGCGTCCGCTCTGTGTATTTCTTCATTTCCGGTTAAAATCTTTCGGCCCTCGCCGTCTTGACCGGGAAACGCCGCGCCTGCGGAGGTTTCGTGATCCTGTCATTTGATTCAGTTTATTTTTCATATCCGTCTTCGATAGAACCGGTGTTGCGGAATATTTCGGCCGGTTTCCATGAGGGATGGACCGGTATAAGCGGCGATAACGGCGCGGGGAAGACTACGCTCCTGCTGCTAGCCGCCGGACTCCTCCGCCCCTGCTCCGGGCAGGTATCGGGGGCGGGCGGCATCTACTGCCCCCAGCGCACGGACGACATCCCCGACTCTTGGGAGGATTTCTTTTATGCCGGCGACAAGGAGGCGGGGCGGATCATGTCGCGCCTGGGGATTGAAGCGGACTGGCCGTTCCGCTGGGAGACGCTGAGCCACGGAGAACGCAAACGTATGCAGATAGGGGCGGCACTGTGGCGGCAACCGGAAATACTGGCGATGGACGAACCGACAAACCACCTTGACCGGGAGGCAGCGGGACTTGTCGCCGGGATACTCGAAAGTTACCGGGGCATAGGGCTGCTGGTCAGCCACGACCGGGCGCTCTTGGACGGGATCTGCGGACAGTGCCTGTTCATCAGGGACGGGGCGGCGCGGTTGCGTCCCGGCGGCATTTCACAGGGCTTGCGCGAGGAGGAGCGGGAGGCTCTGGAGATGCTGAGGGAACGGAAGCGGCTTGTCGACACGCGGGAGCGCCTTGCCCAGGAGTCCGAGGCGCGGCGAAAGGTCGTAGAGGGCTCAAGAAAGCGCCTTTCCAAGAAGAACGTCGATCCAAAAGACGGCGACACCAAACGGAAGATCGATCTGGCGCGGCTGTCCGGCAAGGACAGGACGGGCGCGGACCGTTACAAGCGTATGGAGAACCGCCTGGCCCGTCTGGACACGGAGCTAAAAAATGCCGCCGTTCCGGTCCGCCGCAAATGCGGTATTACGCTGGAGGCAGGTCCGGCGAAGATGGACAGGCTCTGCGTTATCCCGGCGGGGACGCTAGCGCTGGGCGGCGGGCGCGGCCTCTCCTTTCCGGAACTGGTGATATACCCCGGCGATCGCATCGCAGTTACCGGTCCCAACGGGGCGGGGAAGTCAAGCCTGATCCGCTTCATCATCGACACCTGCCTCCCGAAACAGAAGGCCCACGCGCTACTTTACCTGCCCCAGGAAATAAGCGCAGGGGAAAGCGCCGCCGCCCTGGACGCGCTGGAAGCGGAAAGCGCTGGCGCACGGGGCGGGATACTGGCCCGCTTTTCACGGCTGGGGTCTGACCCCCGCCTGTTGCTACAGTCGCGCCTCCCCAGCCCCGGCGAAATCAGAAAGCTGATGATCGCACGCGGCGTGTCCGGCAACCCGGCCCTTATAATCATGGACGAGCCGCTGAACCACATGGACCTCCGCTCGATCCGGCTTTTTGAGGAAACCCTAAGCGAAGTCACCTGCACGATGATTCTGGTGAGCCATGACGAAGCGTTCCTCTCCCGGCTTACTGCAAAGGAATGGGCGATAAGCGCCGACGGACGGGTGTTGGCTTCGTACGCCCGCAGCTAAAAGGCGGCCCCCGCCGGTAAAGCGCCGGACAGGGCGGCTTCCAGGCTAGATTCTCTCCTCGCCCAACTACAACAGGCCACGCGACCCGCATGAGCCGTTCGGACAAGGACAAACGACAGGCGGCAAAACAGCCCGAAAGCGCCGCGCTAAACGCCGCAAGACAAACCCGCAAATCGCTTCTGCCATGCATCAATCTAATGTTTAAAGTTGGCAATTCCAAATTCATTAAAGGTGCGACCTCTCTGCTAAAAGGTGAACATTTCGCGCCAAAAGTTGAACATTTCGGTCAAAGCGGCGGCCTTCAGTTTTCTAAATATCTACCCCGTCGAAAGGTGTGCAGGCCGTCGGACGGCTAATGAACCTCCCCGCCGCAAGCGCTAAACCTGGCCCGTAATTCAGATTTCAGGGCAGACGTATCCCCCTGGGCCGGTTCGGTTTGGAGAGGAAATGGCGGCCGCTGCGGTTCTACGGACGGATTATGCCTCTTATCCGGGCGCCGGGGCCACGGTAAGGGGGTATAGGCGGGAAAACGCGGCCCCGGCAGCCCGTTTCCCGCTGCGGGGTCTGACACCACGGGCCGGGGAGTCCCCCGCCGCTGCGTGTCCGGCGAGGCGTTGCCCGCTGCGGGGTCTGACACCGCAGGCCATCGGGCCTCCCGCCGCCCCCGCTTCCCCGCCGTCCGGCGGCTCCCCTTCCAGAATCCGCGACCAGTACCGGTCACCCAACAGGTGTCACGTCCGTCCATTGTCACGGTTGTACCTCCGGGCGAAGGTCTGCTTCAGCCATTTCATTATATCAGGCAGCTCAAACCCGTCAGCGGGATTGATGTAAAAGGCCGGCCGGTCACCGGCAAGACTTAAGCCCCCGGACCGCGAAGACAAACCTGTTCGCGGTCTACCGGAACACCCGGTCGAACAGCGCCGGCGCTTGGCCACCGCGAAACAGGGGTTCCCTGTTGTTGACGTGAGAAAAGCTTCCGAAAAAGCGGTCTAATCGGACTAAGGCCCGCTTTTTCATATAAATTTAAGGTCGCTGGACAAGCAAAGCTTGTCTACAAAAACGGAAGTTTTGGGAAAGCCTCTATAAGTCTGGTTTAATACCAAATCTTTGCAGGAGTTGCCTTACTTGAACCGCGGCAAGCGCGAACCTAAGGTTCGGCGGGGTATTAAACCAGCCTTTGCGAATAATGAACAATGAAGGATGAGGCCGCCCTTTCTATTTGGAGGCAATGCTTAAAACCCGCTGGCGGGCTGACGGCGTGGGAGGGGGAACGCTTCAGGGAAGAACAGTCTGAGCGTTTTTTCGTCTTCCGGTTTGCCGAGTAGGCTGCCGGCGATAAAGAGGACGAACGCTACTCCGATGCCGATTACGATGTGGTGGCTGCCGCCAAGCGGTATGCGCAGCGCCATCGCCAGACAGTACGAAACGACGCCTCCTACCATCGCGAGCGTCGCGCCCGCCGCGTTAGCCCGTTTCCAGAAGAGGCCCAGCAGGAATGTCCAGAAAAAGGCGCTTTGCAGGCCGCCGAACGCGAACAGGTTTATCCAGACGATGACGGAGGGCGGTTTTACGGCGATCAGCATCGAGATAAGGCCGATTATCAGCGTTACCAGCACGGAGAAACGGCGCAGTTTCTTGTCGTCCGGGGGTGTTCCGTGTTTTGGGCGGTATCGCAGCCACAGGTCTTTGATTATCGCGGATGCGGCCATTATCAACAGCGATGAAACGGTGGACATAGTGGCGGCAAGCGTCCCGATTATCGCAAAGCCGGCCAGCAGGGGCGGGAGTTTTTGGACTATCAGGGCCGGCATTATCGCGTCCGTGGTCTTGCCGGACGGTATTTCCGATATAACACCATGTGAAAGCGTACCTAACAGGTGCATTCCCGCCATCATCAGGCCGATAACGACGGTGCCGTAAATCATCGCCCGGTGCAGGGAGCGGCTGTCGCGGTAGCTTAGTGTCCGCACAAGAGACTGGGGGAGGCCTAGCGTACAAACGCCGCAGAGCAGCCATTGCGAAAGCAGGAACGGTACGGAAAGCGCGCCGCCGGAACGTATCTGTAGCCGCGCCGGGTCCTCGCCGATCTTCTCCATGATCGCTTTGAGGCCGCCGCCGGAGCGCATTATCGCAAATCCTATTATGCCCATGCCGAACAGCATCACCATCGCGCAGATCGTGTCGGTAAGCGCCACCCCGCGATAGCCGCCTACCGCTGTGTAAACCACGACAACAAGCGCAAAGATCACGAGGCCCGCCTCGTAATCAACGTCCGCCGCCGCCGCAAACAGGTTCGCCCCGCCCGAATACTGCGCCGCCATCATCGCCGTAAAAAACACGACCAGAACGACGGCGGAGATGTTCGCCAGGGCGTCACTCGAATATCGCGCCCGTACGATGTCAACCACCGTTACCGCGCCAATCTTTCTTCCTATGATCGCGATCTTCTTGCCTACTATGCCCATCACCATCATCACGGAAACAACCTGTATCGTGGCGTAGTAGACCCAGCCGAAACCGCGCTGCCAGGCGAGTCCCGGCCCGCCGACAAAGCTCGAAACGGAGCTGTACGTGGCGACAAATGTCATCGCAAAGACAAAGCCGCCCAGACTCCGCGATCCGATGAAGTATTCGCTGGAAAAATTACCGGAAACTCTTTTCGCCCTGCGTCTGGCGAAGAAACCGACGGCGAGCAGCGTGACAAAGAAAACAAATACCGGCGCGAGGGTAAGTGGAGTGTTCATGTCGGGCCCGCCGTATCGTCGTCCGTCAAGCTGAAATTCTTGTAGACCTTCTTCACCAGGAACACGACGGCGCACACCGAGAGCACGAGCGAACCGGCGCAGCCCACGACAAACCAGCCGGGCATGTAAAGGATGGTAAAGTCGATTTTTTCAAGCGCGAACCCGCTCACCCACCAAAACGCGGCTATCAGCGCTACCGCTATAAACGTAGCGGCCGCTTCCTTGTTCATCTGAACGAACTTTTCTTTGTATGTCATTTGCCGCAAAATCACACCTCCTCCGCATACGCTTTTCAAGCGCGGACAGTTTTTAAGAAAACAAGATTATTTTAGGAGAGAATACCTTACACCGCATCGGACAGGCGTTCCTGTGGGGACACTATTTCCGTTACGCGCACGCCGAAGTTTTCATCAATGACCACGACTTCGCCCTTTGCTATCAGTTTGTGATTCACGAGTATATCGACAGGCTCGCCGGCGAGTTTGTCCAATTCGATGATTGTACCCTCGCCCATCGTAAGGATTTCTTTTATAAGTTTTTTGGTACGGCCAAGCTCGACGGTCATCTCCATGAAAACGTCCATCAACAGGCCTATGTTGCCCTGCTCGCGGGAACCCGACTGCATATTGAGGTTCGGGAACTGAACCGGCTGTATGTTGGGCGGCTGGCCGTACACGCTCCGCCCGGCCCCGCCGCTCATACCGCCGCCGCTCATGCCGCTGCCGGAAAAAGCTCCGCCCGGCCCGCCCTGCGTAGCCCCGCCGGAAACCGGCGCCTGCTGCGCGGTGAGCGCCTCCGCTATCGACTGGGCTACCGAAGGACCGAACACTTCCCACATCGTCTGCTGGACGCCGTCGCCGACGCTTATGCCGTATGCCGCAACCGTAAAGCTGCCGGACGGCAGGGGAACTGTGGCCTTGGGTATGTTTACCGCTTCGGGGGAGGACGGCGCTATCCACTTGTTGCCGGTCTTGTTGCTCAGGGCCGTTATCTCCGTGCCGGCCATCTGCGACACGGCCTCCGCTATAACGGACATCGCCATATCGTCAAGCGTGATGTTGTCCTCTTTGTTCATCATGCTGGCAATAGCCTTGGCCGTATCCTCCGTCATGATGAACATATGCTCTCCGGGGAAGCCGCCGACAAAATCAACCTTTATCGACGTAACGGTGTCCGGCAAGGTGTTCAAAAAGGCATCGCGATCCGTGACGGAAACCGAGGGCCCTGAGAAAGCTACCGACCCGCCGGTCATCATCGATATGCCCGAAGACTGCGGGGCCGTCGTTGTTTTAAGGAAGCTTTCTATGGCGGCTGTATCGGCGTTGGTAGAAGGCTCGCCGCCTCCGCCTCCGCCCATATTGCTGCCCGAAAGCAGAGCGTCGATTTCAGCCTGGGAAAGAGCGCCGTCACTCATAATAATTCCTCTCCTTCGGAAACAAGCTCTTCAAAATCATCATGCTCAATGTTCGACGTTTTTTTGCTTATCTGCACTGCCATCTTCTTGCCGACAACGCCGGGGTAGCACAAGAATTTCTGTCTGCCGCCTATCGTGACTGCCAGAGGATCGCCCACCTTCACATTGTACAGCCGCACTACATCCCCCGCCTGCAACGACAGCACGTCGCGCACCGGCACCTGAATCGTCCCGATTTCCGCGACTACATTAACATCGACAGATACGAGTTTATCCTTGAGTATGCTGAGGTTTTCCGTGTTCGAGCCCTGCCTCACGTTTGAATACCAGAATTGCGCGGACAGCTTGCCTATGATCGGCTCTATCGTCAGATAAGGAATACAGAAATTCATCATCCCCTCAACCTCGCCCACCTTTGTCTCCAGCGTGACCAGAACCACCATCTCGGTCGGCGGCACGATCTGCGCGAACTGCGGGTTCGTATCGATCTGCCCCAAACGAGGCCGCAAGTCTATCACCTGCGCCCAGGCCTCGCGCATATTTCCCAGAATACGCACGATTATCCCTTCCATGACCGATTGTTCTATATCCGTCAGTTCGTGCTGCTGCTTGGCGCTTTCGCCCGTCCCGCCAAACAGACGGTCGATAATCGAAAAGGTGATAACCGGGTCCATCTCCAGGATCGCGTTCCCCTTGAGCGGGTCCATGTTGATGATCGCGAGCGTAGTGGGCGTCGGTATCGAGCGAATGAACTCCTCGTAAGTAAGCTGGTCAACGGAAGCCACATGAACATGAACCATGCTGCGCAGATTCGCGGAGAGCGCGGTCGTCGTAAGCCGCGCAAACGTTTCATGCATTATCTGCACGGTTCTGATCTGTTCCTTGGAAAATTTATCGGGCCGCTTAAAGTCGTATATCTTTATCTTGCGGGTATCGACAACCGGTTTGTACTCCTCGGTTTCCGAACTGCCTGCGTTTATCGCGGTAAGTAACTGGTCTATTTCGTCCTGGGAGAGAACTTCAGTCATGTTCCTAATTATCCCGATCTCCGCCCTCCCCGTCAAGACGCCGCCGATCTATCCAAATCGTCCGATGCGATAAGGGCGCTTGATTAACAAGGACGTCCCCGCCGCTTTGACTTACTTCCGGACTGCTCGCCCGCTTTGCCTTTATTCGCGGCGGGGTCTGCTCCCCGCCCTGGAGGGCGGGGAGGTTAATCTATGGGTTTGCGTGGTTCCCGGGTAAATTCCCTTGATTCGGCGCCGGGCGCCTTTGCATAACCGGCCCTTGCCCCACTCCGGGGTCTGACACCGGCCCCATATGTAGCGTACCGGCTTGCCCGACACTAGATACTGTTAGCAAATGAGTATTTTAACAAAAGCGACCATGGTAAATCCCAGGAAATTCATATCCGATTTTTCATACCTCCGGGGCTGAAGCGGAGTCTGCCGAGGGTGACGAAGGTCTTAAAAAAACGGCTTCAGGCCGTTAAGGGCCGGGTTTCTGCCGGCGAAGGCGGACGGGGTGAAGCGGCGGGAGTTTGCGGAACAGGAACTGAAACCGCCGGTGAAAGAGGGATTTATAGAGCTTTTTTCGCGGACGCCTCCCATTTTGTGA
>JAISLM010000069.1 GCA_031290855.1 Spirochaetaceae bacterium | reverse complement strand
CAACCTTGGTTTCAGGATTGATATAGCCAATGGCCTTCATCCGCTCGAACATACCGGTAACGGCATTGGTGTTCGGGTCAATCGCAAGTTCAACATGCGGCGAGAAGGTGATGTCGCGGGCATTCTGTTCCGTGAAACTCTGCTGGCTGATGTTCGCCACTACCCCGGATTCGGGGTCTTCGGTGAATTTCTTCTCTGCCAGCAGCAACCCTTTGATGAAGGCAACAAGCGCCGGTCTCTTGTTCTTGAGGACACTCGTTGTGGTGACAATCCGGCAGCAGGGATGATGGGGAAAAAGGTCGGTCGTGTACAGCGGTACGGATAGGCCCGCGTCCCTGATCTGTACCGTTATAGCCGTCGAGCCGACACCCACATCCACCTTTCCACTCTTCACTGCCTCCAGAACGTCAACGGGACGCTTGAACTCGATTATCTCCAGATCGCGTCCCGGTTCCAGCCCAGCATCGTACAGGGCGCCCCGAAACACCACGTCGGAGGTGAAGAGGCGCGGCGTGCCGACAACTTTCCCCTTAAAGCCGCTCACGTCCCTGTACAGGGCGGCGTTTTCCGCCTTGGTGAATATCGGGTGCGAGCCGGTCTGATTCCCGGCGATTATCACGAAGGGCGCGCCGTTGGTTATCAGGGTGAGCGGGGCGCTCGTGCCGAAAGAGACCCCGACATCCAGCTTGCCGACTTCGAGCGCGGCTAACCCGTCCGCCGTGCTGGAGAACGGGATGAACTCCGTATCGACCCCTTCAGCGGCAAAATACCCGTCTTCCACTGCCAGCATAGGCAGCGTGGAGCTTGAGCCGGGCTGATAACCCGCCGTGATCTTCCCGGCTGACTTTGCCTCGCCCTCTCCCTTCGCCTGCAACCCGGAAATTCCGGCAAGAAACGCGAAACTAAAAACGATTAATCTTTTCATACAATGACTCCTACTTCAGGGCCTGCCGCCGTTCATTACGGACGCTAAGCCCCTCCCCGCGGGACCGCGGCGGAGGGCGGAAGCCCAATCAGATTTTTACAGCGGCAGGCTGGTTTTCACCCTCTGCCGCCTTGTCCCGCCCCTCACCGCCAACGACGGCAAAACACAGGGTTAAGCGTGGCGGGCATCGCGGCGCTTTTGCGACCGCAACCCCTGCCACATAAATACCGCGCGCCGGACACGCGCTCATACCGCAAAGTCCCGTCCGCCCGCGACGTAAATCCGCGCCCCCGCAGGGCCGGGAAAATTCCCGGTTCGGGCGGAATACGGCTGCGGGGAGGGACTTGCCGGGGCGGTGTTCACGGGAGAACATCGCCCCGGTCATGCCTCTGTCCCCGTCCCGAAAGCACAGGAAGGCAAGTCCGCCTAGTTGTAAAGCGAATCCGGCACACCGTCCACCTCCACAAAGGTGTTTTTCGCCAGCGCGTCGACGTCAACATCGGGGGCGAGGAGGCCGATTTTCTGAAGGTCGCCCGCGTTCCGCTCTATCGCGGGGAGGGCCTGGCTCACGGAGGCGCGGTAGTCGTATGTCCGCAGTATCTGTCCGTTGACTACGGGGTCGCCGGGCACGTAATTGTTGTCGGCCAAAATCCTCGCGCTCTCGTCCGGGTTATCCTGTACGAACTTTGCCGCCTTCTGTATGGCCCGCAGGAACTTTGCGGTTTCGGCCTTGTGTGTCTTTACCGTACCGGTGCGTACCACGACTACGCAGCAAAATTCATTCTTTAGGTAGTCGTCCGTGGCGGTGTTGATGATAGGAACGCCGCGCCCCTCGTTCTCGACGATTTGGGCGTTGGGGTCGTTTAGGCCTATCGCGTCAACCACGCCGCGTTCAAGCAGCAGCGGAAGTTCGGCGGCGCTCTGGTAGATGAATTCCACATCCGGATTGTCTCCTTCCACCTTCAGGCCCAGGTTGGCAAGGTAACGCTTGGCGATGATCGTCGGGCTCGATGCGGGGCTGGCTGTGCCGATGGTCTTGCCCTTCAAGTCGGCAGGTGTTCTGATTGCGGAACCGGGCGGCACAAGTACCTTGATGCAGCCGGTATGCAGCGCAAGCGGTATCTGCACGTCGAGCCCGTTTGCCAGCGGTTGAATCATCGTGGCGAGCAGGTTGTTCGTCGCATCGATCTGACCGTTTGTCAGCAGGTTCATCGCCTCCCCGTCCCCGATACTGACCCGCTCCCACTTGAGGCCCTCTTCGGCGAAATAATCCTTCGCTATGGCTATGTAGAAAGGCGCGGCGCAGAGGGTTGAGTTTAGGGCGTAGCCCACCTTGAACACATACTCGCTATTTTCCCTGTCCTGGCTGCCTTTCGCGAAAACGGCGCCAAACACCAGGGAAACCAACACAATCAACAGTGACAGTTTCTTCATACTTCACTCCTCCATATATATGCTTAACAGGCACATGACCTGTTATTCACAGTTTTACGGCGCGTCCGTTCCCGGCGGATTCCGGCAGACCGGCGCGCGCGGTCCGCATTCTAAAGCTGATACTCCAGCTCTGCCGCATTGCCCGCAAAATGCAGGATACGCAGGATTTTTGCCCGCAGTTCCAGAAACTCCGGGTCGTCCCTGCGCCGGGGCCTCCCGATATCCACAGTGATTACCTTTTCTATCCGGGCGGGACGGGCGGACATCACGACTATCCTGGACGCCATGAAGATCGCCTCGTCCACATCGTGCGTTACCATCACTGTTGTCATTCGCTGTTTCTGCCAAATCTTCAGTATCTCGTCCTGCATATTCATCCGTGTGAATGCGTCGAGCGCCCCAAGCGGCTCGTCCAGCAGCAGCACCTTTGGGCGGTTCACGAGCGTTCTGGCCAGAGCCGCGCGCTGGGCCATGCCGCCTGAAAGCTGATGCGGATAGGCCTTCTCGAAGCCTTCCAGCCCTACCAGACTGAAGAATTCGGCAACCTTGCGCTTCTCCTCCCTGTACACCTTGCGCGCCCGCAGGCCGTAAGCGATGTTTTCATATATCGTCATCCAAGGAAACAGTGTCGGGTCCTGAAAAACGAGGCCGCGCTCGTAGCCCGGCTCGCTTATCGGATTCCCGTCCAGCGTGAGCCTGCCGCTTTCGGGACGTATCAGTCCCGCGACAAGGCGCAGCAGTGTTGACTTGCCGCAGCCGGACGGCCCTATCAGCGAGATAAACTCGCCCGGCAGGAAGCGCAGGTCCACGTTGTCGAGGACAGTTATCTCCGTTCCGTCATTCTGGGAGAATTTTTTTAGCACCGTTTCTATCTCAATCAGTCCGAATTCCGTCATTGTCCGCATCCTACCAGCGTATAGAGCCTTTTTGCCAGCTCAAAACCCGGTTGCGTATCCTGAATTGCAGGCCGATAAGGAACGAAAACGTGGCGGCTATGATGATAAGCGCGGCGTACACGTTGGCGTAGGCCAGAGTCTCGCGCTGCCAGTTGATGTACCAGCCGATACCGAACTTGCAGCCGATCATCTCCGCCGCCATCAGCGTGAGGAAGCAGGCCGAGGTTCCGTTGAAAAGGCCGGTGAACACGCTAGGCGCGGCGGCGGGCAGGGCTATCGTAAGGATGTTCCGAAGCGTACTCGCGCCAAGTGTGCTGGAAACCTCGAAGTAGGTTTTGCGGACGTTCATTATGCCGGAACTGGTCAGAACGGTTGTCGGGAACCAAACGCCGAGCGCTATAAGGAAGACGCTCGCGCTCGTCGGCTTGAAAAACACGACGAGGGCTACCGGTATCCACGCGGTAGACGGGATGGGGCCCACCACCCTGATGAACGGCATTATCCAGTAGTTGAAGCG
The DNA here is from genome assembly GCA_031290855.1 of Spirochaetaceae bacterium. Taxonomy (GTDB): domain Bacteria; phylum Spirochaetota; class Spirochaetia; order Treponematales; family Breznakiellaceae; genus JAIRMY01. The sequence goes on along the minus strand of JAISLM010000069.1, from coordinate 1,547 downwards.
GGGGCTCCAGCCGATCACCGTGCCTGTAAGCACGCCGCTGACCGCGCCGAGCAGGAAGCCGCCGAGCAGCAGCCTGAGCGAGTAGACTAGGCAGCGCAGCAGGAAGAGCCAGTCCGTCACGAAAACCCCGATGATCCTCTCCGGGGCCGGAAAATAGAGGCTCGGTATAACACCGAATTTAAGGGTTAACAGGTTGTAAACGTTCAGCAACAGGAAACCCGCCGCGAAGAACGGCGCTTTGTACGCGATGCTCCTGCCGAAGCGTTCCCAAAAGAGGCTCAGTAGCGCCGATGCGGCAAAAAACGCCAGTAACAGCCAGGAAAATGCCGTAAAGTATGGAAGCCGCCTGGGCCTGTAGCCGGAGTGAACCGGTAACAGCCGGTGCAGCGCCAGCATCAGTGCTAGCGATAGTATCGGTAGTAAAATCCGCCGGGCAAAGGCGGCGGAACGCGGACTTCCCTTTGTGGAGCCCCGGTCAGTTCCAGACATATTTCCCCCTGTCATTATCTTATAATTATAATGATATTACTATTATACTTGAAAAACTTTTTGTCAAGCGCCGGCGGGCAACCCAAGTCCATTTGCAGATACAGTTCGAAAAGCGCAAGATTCGCCGGATCCAGGGTTTTAGCTTAATGCGGCTAAATGCGGGGCTTGGCGGTCGGGACGGCGCGGTATTCGTCCGCGTTTCTCTAGTTACCCCGTTTTCGTGGAAGGTTTTAGACCTTACACAGGCAGGCTTAATGGCCGGCATTTTAAAAAAGTATGAGCGCAAGGCGCGGGCCGTTGATGGTTTTGCAATTTCCTGATAGCGTTCTCTGTATCTGGTGGAAAATATGCGAAGGAAAATTCCGTCCGTTCTGCCATTGACATGCAGCCAAAAACGATGGATATTTTAACACCTGAACAGCGCAGCAAATGTATGTCACATATCCGCAGTTCCAATACCAAGCCTGAGGTGTTTTTTCGTAAAGCACTATGGAAGTGGGGTATTCGTTACCGGAAAAACGTCAAAAATCTGTTCGGAAAACCTGATATTGCCATACAAAAATACAAACTCGCGATATTCATTGACGGTGATTTTTGGCACGGCAACGACTGGAAGGAACGGCATTTTTCCTCACAGGAGGATATGTTATCCTCATATTCCGATTTTTGGCAGAAAAAGATAAGGCGAAATATTGAACGTGATAAAAAGGTGAATGAATACTATCAAGCCAACGGGTGGACTGTGCTGCGTTTTTGGGCAACCGGTATAAAAAAAGACCTAAACGCTTGTATTATTGAAACGCTTGAAACCATAAAAAACTTAAAAACGTGAATTCGAAAATGAAGCTCCCCCTTAAAGCTGGCCCACAATTCAGCTTTCAGGTCATACGTATCCCCCTGGGCGGGTTCGGTTTGGGGAGGAAATGGCGACCACTAAGATTCTACGGGCGGATTATGCCGCTTATCCGGGCGCCGGGGCGGCTGAAAGGGGGTATAGGCGGGAAAACGCGGCCCCGGCCATCCGTTTCCCGCTACGGGGTCTGACCCCACGGACCGGG
>JAISLM010000068.1 GCA_031290855.1 Spirochaetaceae bacterium | reverse complement strand
CCTGTTGTTGACGCGGGTACTGATTTCGTACCACACGCCCTGTTTCAGCATTCTTAAATGTCTCATGTAAATATATGGGCGCTTGCCCGCGATTTGCTTTAATAAATGTGGAAAACAAGGAAAGAATCCGAAGCGGAAAGGCCCTTCCGGCGGCGCGGCGGGGTATTAGGCCCCCACTGCGAATAATGAATGATATGCCTCCAAGATAACGTTATCTCTGTGTTATTTTTACTGACCGCCAGGCGGCCATACATGGACAATAATTTCTGATTGGTATAGATTGGAAAGCGTTTGTGGACATCCCCTCGCGGGCGCACGTTGTGCGGCAAGATGGAAATTGTTAGCGCGGAGCTTATGGTGAAAACGCACGTATTGTCGGTTTTGGTTGAAAACAGGGCGGGCACGTTGAGCCGTGTCGCAGGCCTCTTTAGCCGGCGGGGCTTCAATATTGACAGCCTGACGGTAGGTGAAACGGAGGACAAGGATATTTCCCGTATGACGATAGCCGTCTGCGGCGACGACTCGATCCTTGAGCAGATAGTAAAACAGCTTGGAAAACTTGTTGACGTTATTTCGATACGCAAACTTGACGACGAGCTTTGCATTAAACGTGAAATCATGCTTGTCAAGGTGAGGGCAAACGAACAGAACCGCTCAGCCATAGTCGAAGTGGCGGCGATTTTCCGCTCGCGCGTGATAGACATATCGACATCGACGATAACGATAGAGGCTACCGGCAGTTCCGACAAACTGGACGGGCTGCTCCAGCTTCTTCGACCCTACGGCATTCTGGAAATGGCCCGTACAGGCCTGGTCGCACTTGAACGCGGGCCCAAAGTTCTGTCAAAAGACGAGTGAGGGGGAAGTGTCCCTGTTGCTTCTGTGCGGCCCGAAACATTCAGGAAAGACCAGCGCAGGACTTGCCCTGCGGGATCTGCTTGGTAGTGATTTTGTCGATGTTGACGCACTGATTGAAGAACAGGAAGGCGTTTCCCCCCGTGCACTGTACAGGCAGGGTGACACCTTTTTCAAGGAGGCCGAGGCGCGGGCCATCACTTCGATAATGGAGACGGCGGAGGCTGGTGGCACGCTGGTTGTAGCCGCCGGCGGCGGTCTTATAGACAACGAGGCTGCGATGGGCGCCGTGGACGGGCGCGCAGTGCTTGTTTTCCTGGAAGTGAGCGCCGCCACCGCATGGAACCGTATCAAGGCGGCCGCGCGAATCGGCGGCGGCTTACCGGCCTTTCTCGACGCGGAAGACCCGGAAGCTTCTCATGCGGCTCTGCACGAACGTCGGGCCGCCGCCTATAAAAAACGCGCCCACATCACTATAGACGCGGGAGGAAAATCACCGCAGCAGATTGCGCTGCAAATTATGCGGCAAATTGCGGAGGCAAGCCATGCCTGATGCGCCTTTTTACCGGAACGGGTTAAGGTTTTCGTGCAGCCGCTGTTCTTTCTGTTGCAGGGCGGGGCCTGGTTTTGTTTTCTTGTCGAAGGCCGACTTGTTAAATATCTCACAGAGGTTCGATATGATGCCAGACAAATTCATTCAGGTTTACTGCCGGTGGATCGATTGGGACGGTGGCGCACGGCTTTCGTTAAAAGAAAAAACATCTCTCGATTGTATTTTTTGGAAAGACGCTTGTTTAATCTACGAAGATCGTCCCGTTCAGTGCAGAACATACCCTTTTTGGGCGCATATGCTCGATTCGAAGGAAACATGGATATGCGCTACGGAAGAGTGTCCCGGAGCCGGCAGCGGGGAACTTGTAAGTGGTGAGTACATAGAAGCAAGCATGGAACTGGAGCGTTCCGCACGGATAGTGACCAAAAAGGATTTAGAGGATGAACGGCGTATATAAGTTACAGAACACGATAATGTACTACGAGTGGGGTTCCGCGCGATACATACCGGAACTGCTGGGAATTAAAAACCCGGACGGAAAGCCGTATGCCGAGATATGGATGGGGACACATCCGGGCGGGCCGTCTTTGGCGCTTGTGGACGGGGAGAAAAAGCCGTTGTCCGATTTTACAGGAAGCCTGTCCTTCCTTTTCAAGCTGCTTGCCTCGGAAAAGCCCCTTTCGATACAGGTGCACCCTGACAAGGCCCGCGCCCGTGCCGGGTACGCGCGAGAAAACGCGCTAGGTATTCCGCCTGACGCACCGGAACGCGGCTACAGGGACGGCAACCATAAACCGGAGATACTATGCGCCCTGACACCGTTCCGCGTATTATGCGGGTTTCGCAAACCGGAGGCCGCACAAAAAATGCTGTCCGTTTTCGCCTACCCCGCCGCAAAAAAACTTCTCGCGGCTTTTGATACAGGTGTCGACGCGGGGGAAAACGGGGCTATGAAAAATTTTTTGCGTGTCCTTTTTGATCTTTCAGACGATGAACGCACAGGGATGTCTTCGTTTATAAGAAAGAATATTCATCCCTTAAAAAACGAATACAAAAAATACGCCGCCGAGCTTGGGCTGGTGGAAAAGCTGGAAGGGCTATTTCCAAGAGACCCTTCCGTTCTATCTCCGCTTTATCTCAACATTATGGATTTGAAGCGCGGCGAAGCCATATTCGTACCACCCGGCACGATTCATGCCTATATTCATGGGGCGGGGGTTGAACTGATGGCCGCTTCGGACAACGTTATCAGGGGCGGCCTCACACCAAAGCACATAGACCGTACCGAACTGTTTGCAGCCGCACGATTTGAGCCGTTCATGCCGGAATTACTTAAACCCGCGCCGGGCGGCCTGTACAAATACCCCGTTCCGGTCAGTGACTTCTCGCTTGTACGCATCGACAATGACGGCGTAGATACTGCCATTCCAGTTTCGTCCCCTTCAATACTTGTTTGTGTAAACGGAACCGTTTCTGTTTGTTTTACGGACGGCAAAAGAATGGAGATAGGACGAGGCGAAAGTGTGTTTATAGCAGAATGTGCCGGTAAAAATTTTTACCTTGCAGGTTCATTCGAGGCATTCATGGCGTCCGGCTCAACGCGCAACACATGTTGAGCTTGTGAGTCCCGACTTGCCTGCAGGATGCTGCCGATGCCTGTATTCCGTTTATGGCGCGGATATGGCGATGTATTTTTTATTCGCAGTGGGGTCTGCTCCCCCGCCCCTTGGGGCGGTTAGAGTGGGTAGCAACTACAAAAAAATTGTAGTAGACGGGTTTGCCATGCAAACCACCACAGATGATAAATTTCCG
>JAISLM010000067.1 GCA_031290855.1 Spirochaetaceae bacterium | reverse complement strand
TTTTTCAGGCTAAAGCCTTGCAAAACTGCGTTTTTTAAAGGTTGCTGTTCCAAAACTGAAGTTTTGGAACAGCCTCAAGTCTAGCTCCTTTCACGGTTTTTTTATATGCGCTGGCCCTGGGCAACACGGTGGCTTGACAAAAAATGTGGTACTTTCCATTATAAAGTACCAGATTTCCTTGTTGGACATTAGAGACAATAACCCGGGGAGTACTCTGGATCTGCTTGCGGGGGTTCAAATCCTTCCCGGGGAAACGAGCGGTATTTTCTACGCATGGGGGCTGGCCTATGATAAAAACCTGCCTTTTAACCGTTTTTACAGTTTTTGCGGCGATAGCGCCCGTCCACCCGCAGAATCCAAACCTTATCGTTTTAAAAGAAACTTTCGACGACGGTTTTTCCATCGAAGAGGGCGGCGTGTGGCGCGGTAACGCAGTGATAAGCGACGCGCCTGCCGAGATAAAAAAAGCCGATCTGCCTTATTTTGAAAACGACACGCTGTTTATAAAGCTAAGTGCTGACAAAAAAGGAACGGCGGAATTAACGCTTTCAGAAATTGAAGCGCCGGTTGATTCTGTAATAAGTTTTCGATACCGGACGGAGATCAGCGCGAAGGCCGGACAGTCGTTCAAGGTATACATAGACGGCGAGCAGAAAGCCTCCTTTGAAGGGGTGAACAGTTCATGGCTCAAGAAAACGCTCCCGCTTTCCGCCGGACGTCACGGCATCAAATTTGAAACGCAAAACGCAAAAGGCGCTTTCGTCACGAACGGGTACAACGCCGTCTTTCTTGACGATGTCACGATAGTCCATGACGCGGGTGTCGAGCTTTTGCTTTTCCCGCAGGGCCGGCAGGATACCTTCATCGGTGCGGAAGGCCCGTACAGGTTACGGTTCACAACCAAGACACTGCGCGCAGACGGCAGCGGGCGCGATGACGCCGCGCCCGTCGTGTTTTCCGCAAGCGGCGGAACGCTGGACGCCGATGGTTTCTGGACGCCTCCAGGGGAAGGAACTTTCACCGTAAGCGCCGCGCAGGGCGACCTCAAATCCGAAAGCGGCGTCATCACCGTCCATCCGGCGGATCACCTTGAAAAGCCTTACACGTACCCGGGAACGGGAAAAACGTACAGGGGTTACGCGGGCAAAAGGGACGATGCCGGTGCGGTAGAAGCGCGGGAAAGTCTGCGGATAATGAATCCCGCTTACGCCGCGTTCGACGCGGATGGTTTTTTCCTGCTGGAAGGAAGCGTCAACAAGCCCAAAAGCGGGAACTACGCCCGTGTCGTTGTAACAAAGACAGAGCCCGCTGTCCAGACCGCCGGCAAGAAACCGGCGATAAAGCCGCCCGCCCTTGAATCGTGGTACATAGTAAAAAACGATTTCCGCCTGAGGATATGGCTGCCCTTCGGCGCGGGCGAGTACAGGATAGAAATATTTCCGTTTGACAGCGTTTCGCTGACAAGGCCGCCCGCAGGCGAAGGCGCGTTGCGCGGCGGTTCGTACAGCGAGGACCCGCTCACGCTGACGGCCTTTAACACGCGGGAAGAGGACTTCGTAGACGGGGACGCGCGCTGGATATACCCGTCGTTCTACGTGCAGAGCGATGATTTCATCGTCAGCAACCTGCTCAACAGCGTCGCGTTTGGGAAAAAGGGGGATGTCGAAAAAGCGCGGGCCGTCCACGACTATATCGTGTCGACCCTTACCTACGACAGCGCCTCGTTCAGCAACAGCGGACGTTCACGAAAGATGGACGCGCTCTCCGTGATAGAAAACGGCACCGGCGTCTGCGAAGGCTACGCGAACCTTTCCGCCGCGCTGCTCCGCGCCGCCGGCATTCCGGTAAAAATCGTTGCGGCCCGTTCGATAGGCCATGCGTGGAACAACGTGTACATAGACGGCGCGTGGAAATTCTACGACGCCACCTGGGACGACCCCGTCCCCGACCGAGGCCCCGGCGTGATAAGCCACACGTACTTTCTGCTCGATTCGCTTTCCGGCGGCGATAACCGCCATCGCGGCGCGGGCGTCCCCCTAATCGGCGATGCCGACTAGACAATGTTAGAAAAATTTGGAGGCCGGATGGCCTATGGTGGTATAAAGGCGGAAGGAAGATAGTTTATAGAGGGAAACAAATCTGTATCCGATAAGCGAGGAAGTGTTTAACCAGAGGGTTTTACCCGTTCCCATAATACAACCTATGTTCACCGGCCGCGCCTCCGCTCCCTCCTCTCTCCGGCGAAGCTTCACGTCAACCAGCCGGTTTCCCGGCCCTTCCCGCAATTCCATCGGGTTCAGGCATCGCGGCACCCGCCGAAAAGCCGGTTCATCCGGTATCCCGTGCGGCAATCCCGGAAACGTTTTAAGAAAATCCCTCTTCATCCTCCCGAATTCCTCCGTCTCTTCGTAATCTTCATAGCCGCACAGGGCCGCCGCAAAGGCTATCACGATAATGTCTGTCGGTTTGTGCCGGATATTCCCGTATTACATCCGCCGCGGATCGTTTATCGCTTCCAGATAATCTACGACCCGCGCCAGCTCATGGATGCTTATGGGCCCCGTCTTCCCCTACCAGGAAATTATGATGGATTAGTATATCATGCTCTCCATGCCGGGGCAAAAGTAAACGCCGATGCCCTTGTACCACGCCTTTGGAGTTGTCTTTCCCCCTCATATTAATGGATAATGGGGAGTGAACAGGGGACGCTGGCCGGGCGCGGCGGGAAGGAGGTTGTAAAACGCGCATTGTTATTGTCGGGGCGGGCCGGATCGGCGTACAGCTTGCCGCCTACCTGATTCGCGAAAAACACGACGTGGCGATCATCGAATCGAACGGGGACAGGGCGCGGCATGTTTCGAACAGGCTGGACTGTCTCGTGCTTCATGACGAGGGGAACAGCCTGCGCGCACTGGAGGACGCCGGTATCAAGCGGGCGGACGCGCTGGTCTGCGCGACAGACTCGGACGAGGTGAACATGATCATCTGCGGTATCGCGGAAAGCCGTTACCCCGGGCTGCTAAAGGTTTCCTGCGTCCGTAACGGCGACTACCTCTCGCTGAGCCGCCATATAGGGGACGGCCCCGCCCCTGAGGTTTTGGGCGTGGATTTCTTTGTCCATCCCGATGTAGAGGCTTCGCGGGCCGCCCTCTCCGCTATCGAACACGGCGCGATTGGCGACGTACTCTCGTTTGCCGGCGCCGATTACGAGCTCGGCTCCGTCGAGATAGCCAAGGACAGCGCCCTCGACGGGCTTCCGCTGCGGAATTACCACGACACCGTTCCCGGCGAAACGCTCGTCACGTTTGTCGAGCGGGATGGCGGCGGTATTCTGCCGGACGGCCGGGCGACGCTGCGGCGGGGTGACCGCGTATATATCTTCGCGAAGGGGAACGACCTGCGCCGCGCTTTCGAGCTTGGCGGCGGCGAAACCCGCCCCCTCAACAGGATCGGTATAGCGGGCGGGGGCGAGACGGGACGGCTGATCGCGGAAAGTTTGCTGGGCGGCGGCGGCGTTCTGTCCGGTATTTTTCGGAAGAAGGCCGATTCGCTTTTTTCTTTCTTCGGGTCTCTGTTGAAAAGGTCGGCCCGCAGTCTCACTCTGATCGAAAACGATTACGCGCTCTGCAAAGAGCTGGCCGCGCAGTTTCCCGGCGCTCTCGTGCTTAACGAGGATATTCGTGACGAGAGTTTTATCTCGGAGGAAAGCCTAAACAACCTTGACCTGATCGTGACGACGACGGAAAACCAGGAACTGAACATAATCACCGCGCTGTACCTGAAGTCACGCGGCGTAAAGCGGGCGATAGCCATCGTAAAGAGCGACGGCTACGCCGAGGTCGCAAGGCGGCTCGGCGTGGATGTAGTGATTTCTATAAAGGCCGTCGTCGTTGACGCGATCCTGTCCCGTCTGGCGGGCGGCGGCGTTACCGGCATCCACCATCTGGGCGGCGGTACGGTGGATATTTTCGAGATAGAGCTTAAGGCCGGTATGCCCGTCGTGGGCCGCCCGATAACGGACTTCCGCCTGCCGGACGGAGGCCTCCTGATGCACGTAAACCGGGACGGCAGATCTTTCATCCCCCGCGGCGACTATGTGTTTATGGAAAAAGACCGGATCGTGCTTATCACCAAAAACTCCAGCGAGAAAGACCTGGAAAGCTTCTTCCAGCGCAGTCTGCCGTAGGTGTCCGGGGTGCGCCGGCGGGACGCGGCTTGACTTTATACCGGTGAAAACGTATCGTCTAAAAACTTAACGAATGGACGGTAACCTAACGGCATCTCTATTGTTACATATACAAGGATCGCTATGACAAAAACTGAAATAATACAGACCGCGTTTCAGACCTGGGGTGCGGGCGGCTATCAGACCACGAGCCTTCAGACACTCGCGGACAAGCTCGGCGTAAGCAAAACGGCGCTGTACCGTTATTTCAGGAGCAAGGACGATATTCTGGTCGCGATGCGCGAGACTTTCCTTGACCGTTTTGCAGACAGCCTGCGCCCGCTTTTTGAAAGCGCCCTTTCCCCTCTGGAAGAGCGGTCGGACAAGGGGAAAATTCTGGACGCGCTTCTGCTTGTCAACAACGGTATCACGGAATTCTTTGCGAAGAACCCGTGGTACTTCGTGTTTTCGCTCGTAAAGCTGCACGGAAACACGGATGTCCGGCTGGAGATAGAGGCTTATCTGCGGGCGCGGGGATTGGATTTTAAGAAATTGCGTCTGGCCGCGGAGGACGGTCTTGGTGAAAAAGACGCTTATCCTGCGCTTTCCCAGCTTGTTTTCACGTATTCGCTCTGCATAATCGCCAATTTTCTGAAAGGTTTGTGGGAGGAAGGGCGGCTGGAAGAGAATTTTTCCAGCGAGGCGCCGCAGGGTGTTTGCGAAATCATTCGGAAGGTGGGCGAGGCCGTAAAGAACGGGCTCAGGTTCAGCCGGGAAAGGGTGGACGCGCTTGACTGGGAAGCGCTGGAGGCGGCGGCTAAGTGGACCGAATCCGGGGAAAACCTGGGCAGGCACAAAGGGCTTATCAAGGCGGTAGCTAGCGCGGTCGCGGCGGCGGGGCCCTGGGCCGCGTCGATGTCGATGGTGGCAAAGGAATCGGGGCTTTCCAAGAGCGGGCTTTACGCCCATTTTTCCAGCAAACGGGACATGCTGCGGCAGCTTTTCCTGGAGGAGTTTGACGAGGTGGTGCGGTATGCGAGGGACGCCTCAAGGAAGTCGGTCGTTCCGGAGGCGCAGCTTTACCTTGCGATACGCGCCGTCGAGGATTTCCTCACGTCGGAACCTGAGTTTCTCGCCGCGATAAGCAGCCTGAAAACACAGAATATCAACCTCGACATGCGCATGATGGATGGTATTAAAGAAGACATGAAGAAGAACAGTACCGAGTGCCGGAGCAGGTTTTTCCAGGTTTTCTCCGAGATAAAGAACGCGCGGGGAGAGGCGCTGATAGACGAGACCACGACGGGCGCTATCCTGTTTCTTTTGACGGATACGCTTATCAGAAAACCGGAATCGATGGACTATAAGGCGATACCCGATCAAAGCCTTAGAAGCCTTTACAGATTCATCGCGCTGGGAACGAACGGTGTAAAGTAAAGCAAGCGTTTAAAATCTAGGGTTTTGTAAGGCTTTAACCTGAAAAACCACAATGCCGCGTCAAAACCAGCGTGAGTTTTGCAAGCGTCACATAATTTTCACTGAGGAGAAAATGGCTAACAGGAATCTACTACTATTATTAACATTCGGCGTGTTTCAGGCATGGGGCCAGGAAGCTCTGTTCGTACAGGAGAATGCCGGAAGGATGAAGCTTTCGCCGGACGAGGCGGTGGAGCTTGCGATCAAAAACAACCTGGCGCTGGAGATCCAGCGGGTAAACACGGACACGAAAAAGCGAGCCGCCGGCTATGTCTGGAACAGGTTTTTGCCGACGGTGGGACTTTCGGGCGGACTTAACTTCAATTCGCAAAATTCCAAAACAACCGGTGATTTTCAGACACCAGGACAGAGGGAACAGACCGTCGGTACGGCGACTACCGGCTTCCAAGGGCAGGTACAGGCACAGCTTCTGATCAATATGGCCCTGTTCGAGGAGATAAAGTCGCTGAAGCTGGATTACCAGACGGGGCTCCTTTCACTGGAGCAGGCGAAGTTGCAGTTGGAACGTGACGTGCGGAAGTATTATTACAATATCATGTTCCTGGAAAAGCAGGCGATGCAGCTTGAGGAGAGCCTCCGCAACGCGGAACAGCAGCGTGAATCGGCCGAAAGGCAGTACAACGCGGGGCGGCAGCCGGAACTGAGCTACCTGCAGGCGCAGGTTAAGGTCGCTACGATGAAGCCCTCGACGGATCAGGCGGCAAACGGACTGCGCCTTACCAAATCGAACTTCGCCATGACGCTCGGCCTCCCGCTCGACACAGACTTTGAACTGTCGCTGCCGGTTGACGGGACGCGCTACATACCGCTCGATACGAAAGACCTTGTGAGGCGCTCGAAAGACAACAATCCCGATATTCTGGTACAGAAACAGCAGCTTAGAACATTGATGAGCCGGCGAAAGGCGCAGACCTACCAGAAGATCACGCCTAACCTTTCCCTGCTCTGGACGGGCGGTATGTCCAGCAACGGGTCAAAGTCCGGCGTGGAAACTAATCTTTCCGGTAAAACAACGGCGAATCAGGATACTCTGTCCACGAACAGTTCGTTTACGCTGGGGCTTTCGTGGTCGGTCGTGAGCCTCTTTCCGTTCAGCACCGACAGCCAGTCGATAAAGGATATGGACAACAATATCAAGGTTCTAAGCATCGGGATAGCGCAGGCGGAACAGGGCGCGGAACTCGACATAAACAACAAGGTGTACTCGCTGGAACAGATCAGGGCCAACACCGAGGCGCAGCGGGCTGCAGCCGGGCTTGCCGAGCGCAGTTACAACGAGACGCTGCGGGCCTACAACAGCGGCCTGCAAAGCCTCTTGCAGGTGCAGGACTCCGAAGAGCAGCTTCGCAACGCCCGCCTGAACCTGTACCAGCAGGAATCAAACTACCTGCAAGGGCTTATCGACCTTGAATACTCGATAGGCGTTCCGTTCGGGACGCTGATGACACAGTCTGAATGACAAAACAAACAAGGAAGGAACATTTGAAAACGACAGAAACGAAAATTTGGCGAAAAGTGCCGGCAACGGCCGCGCTGATCATTGTCGCGCTGCTGGCCGGCGGATGCGAACCGAAGGAGGAGGGGCCGGGACAGGGTCCGGCGCAGGCTGTGTTCGCCGTCAGTACCGTTACGCTGGAAGCCGGGAAGATAGCGGACTACCTTACGCTTTCGGGCAACATGGTGGCCGGTTCCTCGGTGGACGTGTATTCAGATACGGCGGGCACTATAACGGAACGCCGCGTGTCGATAGGGAGCCGCGTTGTGAAAGACCAGTCCGTGATCGCGGTGGTAGACCCGTCACAGCCGGGGATGACGTATATGGTAAACATCGTGCGGGCCCCCATATCCGGCGTGATCTCCGCCCTGCCGGGACAGGTCGGCATGAAAATCAGCCCTGCTTCCCCGATAGCCGTCATTTCGGGCGGCGGCGGCCTTGAGATACAGCTTTATGTCGCCGAGCGCTTCATATACCGGATAAAGATGGGGCTTCCCTGCGAGATAACGCTTGACGCATACCCCGGCGACAACTTCCGTGGAAGAATCTCCGAGATAAGCCCGGTTGTTGACACCGCCTCCCGCACGATGATGATCAAGGTGAACGTCGATAACCCCAACGACGAACTGAAGGCCGGTATGTTCGCCAACGTGAAGATCATCACGGAAGAGAAAGAAAACGTGATCACGGTGCCGGAGAACGCCGTCCTGCAACGCGGCGGAGAAAACTTCGTGTACGCGCTGCGGGACGACCCCTCCGAAGCGGACGCGAAGATTGCCAAACGGACGCCCGTCAGCCTCGGCTTGAACGTTGACAATATGTTTGAGATAAAGGACGGGCTCCTGGCCGGCGACGAGATCATAGTACGCGGACAAACCACGCTGACAGACGGAAGCCGCGTGAACGTGATACGGTAAGGGGTAAAAATGAGCTTAGCAAAAACTGTTGTTTCGCGTCCTACGACGCTGTTTATAATATTTGTCCTGCTGCTGGGACTGGGCGGCTTCGCCCTCTTAAACCTGCCGATAGACCTTACCCCGGACGTGACGTATCCGTATGTCATGGTCTCTACGACGTATACCGGCGCGGGCCCGGAAGAGGTGGAACGCTCGATATCCCGCCCTATGGAGGCGGCGCTTTCCAGCGTGTCAAACCTGAAGCAGATAACCTCGACGTCTTCCAAGGGCTCCAGCATGGTGGCGCTGGAATTCAACTACGGCACCGACCTGGCGGACGCGACCAACTCGATACGCGACGCGCTGGACAGGGTAAGGCGCTCCCTGCCGGACGGCACGGACTCGCCTACGATATTCAAGTTTGACCCTTCGATGCTGCCCATCATGGGGCTGATGGTTACCTCTGAAAACCGCTCCCCCGAAAACCTGCGGGAACTGGCCGACAACTCTATAGTCCCGCGCCTTGAGCAGATACCCGGCGTGGCGACGGCCAGCGTAAACGGAGGGCGTGACAAGCAGGTGCGTGTCGAGATAAGTTCTTCGCGGCTGGAGGCCTACGGGCTTACCGTCACCCAGCTTCAACAGATGCTGTCCTCGCAGAATGCGCAGGTCGCCGCCGGCTCGATCACGGAGAACGGCATTTCGTACATCCTCAACACTATGGGCGAGTACAGGACGCTGGACGAGATTCGCGGCACCGTCATTTACTACGCGCCGGCCGTCGGCGCAAACGGCGCGCAGGGGCAGGCCATCGAGGTGTACCTGCGCGACATCGCCGACGTGTACGAAGGTTACGCCGACCAGCAAAACCTCGTCTATGTGAACGGACAGGAGGCGGTTCAGCTTTCCGTGCAGAAGCAGAGCGGCCAGAATTCGGTACAGGTGGCGAAGGACATCCGTAAACGTCTTGTAAAACTTGTCGAGGAACTGCCGAGCGACGTCAAGATCACGGAAATATTCAACACGACGGACATAATAGAAGATTCCCTTAACAACGTGACGTCCAGCGCGGTGAGCGGAGCGCTTCTCGCCGTGCTGATACTGTTCCTGTTCCTCCGCTCGGTAAAGCCGACGATCATCATCGGGATCAGCATCCCCGTTTCGATAGTGATAACGCTGATGCTTATGTACTTCTGGGGGCTCACGCTGAATCTGATGACGCTCGCGGGCCTCTTCCTTGGCGTCGGTATGCTCGTTGACAACTCCATCGTCATCCTCGAAAACATCTACCACTACCGGGAAAAGGGCGCGAAGCTGGTACCCGCGGCGCTTTTGGGCACACAGGAAATGATAGTCGCGATAAGCTGCTCTACGCTGACCACGCTCTGCGTGTTCCTGCCGCTTGTTATGTTTCAGGGACTCCTTGAGATGGCGGGCGAGATGTTCGCGGGGTTAGCGTTCACCGTCGTCTTCTCGCTGGCGATATCGCTGTTTGTCGCGATATTCCTCGTGCCCGTCCTTTCCAGCCACTACCTGCCGCTGCTGACCCGGAAACAGGCCCCGCTAAAGGGAAAGCTCGCCGTGATTGACGGCTACTTCGCTCGTTTTCTGATGGGCATGGAGGACGGCTACCGGAAACTCGTCGCAAAAGTACTCCGGCACAAGATGTTCGTCGTCGGTATCGTCGTCGTCCTCTTCATAGGAAGCATCGCGGTTGTCCCCAAAATAGGCTGGATATTCATGCCCGAATCGGCGGCGGACTCCGTCTCTATAAACCTTACGATGCCGCTCGGCACGGTGTTGCAGGAGACGGAAAAGACGCTAAAAGAAGTCGAGGCTATCGTCAAACAGGAACTGGTGAAGGACGGTAAGCCCGCCTACGACCGGATCATCCTTAACGCGGGGGGCGGGGGACGCTTCGGGAGGGGCGGCTCGAATTCGGGATCTCTCCGTGTAAACTTGCCGGAATTCGACAAGCAGCTCATGAGCGCGAACGAGATACAGGCGCTGATCCGCCCCTACTTTAACCAGTTTCCCGGCGTCCGCTTCCAGTTTTCCAGCGGCGGCGGGATGATGAGCGGCAGCAACCCTATCGACATAGTCCTCCACACCGAGGATTTGGTCAAAGGAAAGGCTATGGCGGACAGGATAGCCGATCTGTTGAAAGAAAGGATACCGGCGGTAACCGAGCCGCAGGTTAGCCTGGACGACGGACTGCCGCAGATTGAAATAGAACTGAACCGCGAGAGGATGTATGCGCTCGGCCTCAACGCCTACACGGTTGGCAACGAGATAAAGGCCGCCGTAGACGGGATCACCGCCTCGCAGTTCAAGAGCGGGAACGACGACATCGACATCATTCTGATCCTGGCGGAAGCGGACAGAAGCAGCCTCCCCGACCTCGATCACATATTCGTGCGCAGCACGGTCACCGGGGCCCGCGTCCCGCTGTCGAACTTCGCCGTTTACAGGGAGGGGACGGGGCCGATGACGATAAGCCGCGAGAGTCAGAGCCGCGTGATTCACGTAACATCCGGCGTTAAACCCGGCACAAAACTCAACGAAGTTGAAGCGCGGATTCAGGACATGGTAAAGTCCGAAATACCGGCGGAGGACGATGTGATCATAACCTACGAGGGCGACAACTCCGAGATGGTTAAAATGTTTGTAAACTTTTTGCTGATAATGGCAGTAGCCGTCGCCCTTGTCTTCGGCGTGATGGCCAGCCTATTCGAAAGCTTCCGCGACCCGTTCATCATCATCTTCACAATACCGCTCAGCATCATCGGCGTAGTCGCGATATACGCTATCACGCGCGACCGTTTCAACATACTGACCGCCGTCGGCATCCTCGTGTTGCTCGGCGTGATCGTGAACAACGGCATCGTCCTCGTTGACTACACGAACCTGCTGCGCAAGCGCGGCGTGGGCCTGGAGGCGGCCTGCATCGAGGCCTCCGGCAACAGGCTCCGCCCTATCCTGATGTCTACGCTCACCACCGTGCTTGGACTCGCCCCGATGGCCTTCTTCCCCGGAGAAGGCTCGGAACTCGTGGCCCCCATCGGCAAGACCGTTTTCGGAGGCCTTTCCTTCGGCACACTTATGACACTGTTTCTGATGCCGGCAATATACGCGAAGATCAACAAACATGACGACGAGAGGCGCGCTATAGCGGACATGAAGCGGGAAGGGATCGCTTTGGGCCTCGACAAGGCCGAACTGAAAGACCTTGTCAGGCGGAAGAAGGCGGAGCAGCACGCAAACGAAAAAAAGATGGCGGAGGCAAAGCCGCGCCGGACAAAATCACAGGAGTAACATTATGCGGATAGAGATCATAGCCAACCTGACGGTTGAAGAGAACATAATGGACGCGCTGCGCACGGAAGGCGTCGCGAAGTTTTACACGAAGATGCCCTCCGTCCACGGCACGGGAAGGCAGGGCCCCAAGATGGGGGACGCGGTGTGGCCGGAAGAGAACTTCGTGATGGTCGTCTGGTGCGACATGGACGAGGCGCTCGGCATAGAACGCGCCGTGAACCACGTCAAAAAAAAATTCCCCAGCGAAGGCATAAAACTGTTCGGCCTGCACGAAATCTACGCCAACGAAAAACTGCTGTAGCAATTAGCGGCGGGGAAAAAGTAATGAAGGAAAATGTCGCGTTCTGGATTGAAGTTTACACATGGAGGTCAAAAGACGGGTGATGTGGTAAGATACAGTTAGGCGTTTAAGCTCCATCTTTTGGAGGACGCGGCGAAAGGGCAGCGCTACGGTAAATAACTTCGTTTCAGAATACCGGTTGGCGGGGGCTGCGGTCAGGTATCAGGCTGTCCGCCGGCAGCCCTTCCGGGTATCCGCCCGCTGCCATGCCTGTTCCTGGGATATTCCTGACTGTGACGGGCTTCCATACCGTGTCCGTACCCCTTTCCAGCGTTTCCGGTACATCTGCCGTAACCGGCCCTTGCCAACCGCTACGGGGTCTGACCCCGGCCCTATATGTAGCGTACCGGCTTTACCCGGCATTAGGCAAATTCGGCGCCTGGCATCTTTGCGTTACCGTTTACTTTCGGTTCACGGTGAGAACCATGCGTCTGAAATTTTCTTTATGTTGAACCTGATAGGGTTCCAGTTGCATACGATACTGGAACTGGGGGATAGGGATTTCATGGAGGCCCGGAAGCATGCGGGACGGCGGGATATGTTCTTCTACGAGATGCATGCCGCCCTGCGCTATGCCCTGCATGAAACCTGGCGAGATTTCCTGGTCTCTATCACAGCCGAAGACGACTTGGAATGAAATTGGGAATTGCTGCAGTAGCATTAAAATGTCCGTTTTGCGGAAGTGAAGATGTCCGGCCCTGCGGCACTTCAAACGTTAAAAGCGGTACGGGTGTAATAATCCGGTATATTCACGTAAAACATTTTAAGCTGAATACACCTATAACGGCTGTAAACACGATGTAAAGAGAGCCATCATAAAACGGGCGGTTGATGGGGCCGGAGTACGGGCAACAGCACGGGGATTAGGGGTAAGCAGCGATAAGGTATATAAAAGAATTAAAAAAAAGAAGAGATGCCGGAGTATGTGAATGAACCTCCCCGCCACAAAACAGCGTCAAGCTGTTTTGCCTGACGTTCTACCGCCTTCTTAACCCCAAAAGGAAGGGATAAGGCGGGGTATCGTGTAAGCGATGCATTATCTACGAGGTTCGATCGGCTGCGGAAATTTATCATCTGTGGTGGTTTGCATAGCAAACTTGTTTGCCCGCAAACCCGTCTACTACAATTTTTTTTAGGCGTTGCCAATTATAACCGCCCCAAGGGCTAAACTTGACCCACAAAATCGAATAATTCACGATAGTCCAAAAGCGTATACAATTTTTGGAGGCCGGCCCAAATGGTTTTAACTCCCGGCGGCCCATCGCTGGGAGCCCGTTTCGGCCCTCCCAGCCAGCCGACATAATCCGCCGCCTCTTTTATCGTATACGGCTTGTCAGGAACTTTTTTCGTCCTGTGGGCCGCGCAATACAGG
>JAISLM010000066.1 GCA_031290855.1 Spirochaetaceae bacterium | reverse complement strand
AACCCCCCCCCCCCCCCCCCAAACCCCCCCCCTTTCCCCCGCCCCCCCCCCCTCGCCCCCCCCCCCCCCGGGGGGGGGGGCCCCAAATTTAGAATGAGGGGCCGCCGGAAGCGGCTGCTGCCATTTTTGTAGCTACCGCCCACCCTAAGCGCCAAAAAACAGCGCGAAGCGTCCGCGTGTGAATTTTGCCACCGGCGCAACCCACAACGGCAAACCGCTGTGCGCTTTGTGCCTGACGTTTTAATTCCTGCCTAACCTGATAAGCAGGGACAAAGCGGGGGAGCGGACCCCGCTTGTGAATAGCGCTTTTGCCATTATCGTGACCGCCTAAAACGGCACCACCAAGACCTACACCGTTATCGTGACCAGAGCGCCGGCGCTACACTAAAAACCACATTACTGTAAGCGAAGGAGCATCCATGAACTAAGAGTTTAGCCCAGAAACAACGGCGTACACCGTCTCCCTTCGCCGTCCGCATCCCCTTCCTACAAAGCCGGCGACAAAGGCCCCGCTGGAGGAATTCTCTTCTACTCAACCGATGTCGCCTATACCGCGCCTGCGCCGTCGAACCGCGAATACAAGGCCGGCCAAAACGGGCCTGCCGGAGGCGTTGTTTTTTATCCTGTTGCATATACGCAAACAACTCCAAAGCTTGACCGGGAATACCTGATAGGCGACACCGGCCCCGCCGGCGGCATCATTTTCTACGTCAACCCCCAGGCCGGCGACTGGAAGTATCTGGAGGCCGCTCCGGCATCGACTGAGTTTAAGAGGGTCTGGGGATTGCGTGGGAAGAACATTACCACAGATGTGGTACTTGGGTCCGGCAAGCAGAATACCAAAGCTATTGCCGCTGCGCTGGAGAACGGGGGGGAGATCGGCGCGGCTATGTTGTGCGTGGACATTGAAATCGGCGGGTATAAGGATTGGTTTTTGCCCAGCAAGGCTGAATTAAACCTGATGTACCGGAATTTGGCGCTGAAAAACCTGGGGAGCTTTAAGGGCGAATTGTACTGGTCCTCATCACAGGCCAATAATTATGAAGCGTGGCGTCAGGATTTCGAAGATGGCGAGCAGAGTAGCAATTATAAGGATTACTCGCGCTCTGTCCGCGCCATCCGGCAGTTCTAGGAAAGAATGGCCCCTCGCGGCGAGCGGGGGGCATTGAGACAAAACCCCGCGTAACAAAATCGCTTGGCCTTTTCAATTGCCTTGTTAGACAACCCGGCTGCTTATCCGCTGACCAAAGGCCGGCTTGTACGGCTTGGTGTTTAACGCGGGAAAAACCGGGAAATGTGGGGATTAAGGACATCGCATGGATCACCAAATAGCGGCCAAGACGGAGACAGACCCGAAAACGCCCGTGCCGAACGGCTGGACGGGATATTGAAACAGAAGCACGGTCTTGGCTTTTAGTTTCGGAGCAGGAAGAGGACTCCGGCGGCGGTTGACGGGGCGCTGTTCCTCCGCGACACCAGGCGGCCTAATCTGCCCCGTAACTATGAAACGCCTGAAAAAACGCGCCGTAGGCTTGTATAAATAGCTGTCACCTGTTTCAGGACTCGACAAGGCAGGCTTTTGCATCCTCCCGCGTCTCGTTACCCGCAATTAACCATTAATCATTGCTTGTTAAGCTTTGGTGATGCTGAAATAGAGCGACAGGGCCGAGACGCAGAGGCAGAGCGAGAGTATCACGGTGTCGCGTGTCCTCCATTTGAATGTCAGCGTTAAGGGAAAGGCGCCGTCAAAGCCGCGCGAAACCATCGCCATCGATACTTTTTGGGCGCGGAACACGGCGTGCGCGGTTGTCGCGGCGAACACCGCCGCGAACGAGCGCCACAGTTGGAGCGTGCCGGTTTCCGGGCTGCGCAGCCGCATCGACGAAAGCGTGGCGGAGAGCCGCTCGCCCAGTAAAAATATGTAGCGGTAGCTCAGGATGAAAAGCGATACCAGCTTCCCCGGAACTTTTAGCCTGGTCATTGACGAGGCTATCGCGCTGATGCTCATCGGGACTATGAAGACCATGTAAACCAGCGCCGCCGCGTTGATCCGCAGCGTGTACAGTAAGGCGCTGTCGGCGCCGAAGCCAAAGGCCGCCGGAAGCCATAGCGCCGCCGTCATCATGTTTACCGGCAAGAGGCGGAGGCCGCTTACCCTCGGTTCCCGCGACAGGGCCAGGGCGCAAAGGGCTATGCAGGCGGCCAGTGCCTCCGCGCTTGTCGTGTAAACGACCGCTGCGATAAGTACCGCCGCCGCCAGAAAGCGGCAGCGTCCGTCTATCGGGCGCAAGATATCTTTCTTGTATTCCAGCCTGTCAAGATACATACTGCGGGACGGTTTTCGAGAGAAAGGCCACGATAAACGCGGATATCACGCCCTCAACGGCGGCGAGCGGCAGGTTGGCCGCAAACAGGAGGGCCGCGGTAGCCCGTAGCTCGTTGTCGGAAAAGAACAGCGCCAAGCATACAAGGACGGTGCCCGCTATCACGGCGGTGAAGCCCGCCGCAAACGCGGGGAGGAAGCGGAGGCCGGGCCGGGCAAGCGGGAGGGCCAGGCGGTACACGCCGCTTCCCGCCAGCGCCGCCGTGCCCATCACCGCCGTGTTTACCCCCAGCGACAGGAGGCCGCCGAACTGAAACAGTATGCCTTGCAGCAACAGCGCGACGAAGAGTGCGGGCACGGCGCTCCAGCCGAGCAGTATACCGGCAAGGCCGAGCAGGGTCAGGTGTATGCTGGACGGGCCGAGCGGCACATGCACGAGGGACGCGAGGAAGAGCGCCGCGGACACGAGCGCCGTCTCCGGCAGCCTCTCGGTCTGAGTCTTCTTAAGGCCCGCCGCGAGGCCGGCCGCCGCAAGCGCCCAGCCCGTCGCAAGGACGGGGGGCGAGAGTACGCCTTCACTTATGTGCATAGTCCTCCTCCGCCTTGCGCCGCCCTTTTCCCAAGAGGTACCAGATGCCGAAGATGTTTACAAGGAGGCTCAGTCCCAGCGCGATGTTGAAGAGTGCCGGGGCCCGCCCGTCGCTCTTTCCGGCGCTTTCCGGCCCGGCCGCTTCGCCTTGCGCGAGGGCAGCGTTGACGGTGATGCTGCCCTTGTGTCCCATCCCGTCCTCCATATCGACCCGCCAATCGCCGTCCTCGTCGGGGATGAAACAGTAGACACCGTTCCTGTCCGTTATCGACACCAGGCTTTCCACATTCCGTTCGATTGTGGAAGGCGGGAATACCTTGATTCTGGCAAACGAGACAGGCTCGCCCGTGCTGTATTTGAAGCACACGACCCGGACGGGTCTGTCTTCGTCGCTTACGTCGTAAATCTCGACGCCGTGCCCGAAGACTCCGGCGGGAAAAACCAGCCCAAGCGCCAGAGCGAACAGCGGGAAGGCATGGTTCACGCAAGCGTTGGTCTTCATTTGACGCTGAACACCGTGATCGCTGATATGTTGTCTTCGTCCGTGTCAGGATAGGCGGAAGGGCGGGTATCGCTGGCCCTTATAATCCAGAGCCCCTTGCTGTCCAGCTTGAAGCTCACCTCGCCCTTATCGTCTGTCTTATCGACGTGGGCGTAGGCGTTCTCCGTCTTGTAGTTGTAGTAATCCCAGGTCGCGCCCACTTCCGCGTTGGCAAGCGGCTCTCCCTTGTAAAGTACCTTGAACTTCGCCCTTGAGCCTTTCTTCAGCTTTGCCGGGTTGACCAGGGGGATTATCTCCAACTCGTGCCCAAGCGGCGTCGAAAAGCTCTCGTCTTTCGCGTTGGGGTTCAGGTAGAGCTTTGAGTATTTGGCAAAGTAACGCGCAGTCGAAACAGTTTTGTCCGGCGAGGCTGCGGCGACTTCGCTTCTTTTACCGTCCGCATAGCCGCCGTCGGTGAATATGCAGTAGAACCCGCCCTTCCGGTTGCCGACAATCACGGTCGGCGTATCGTCCGGCAGTCTGTAGCTTGTCTCGTACCAGACCCTGTCGGCGTTCTTCGTAAGCGGAAGCTCGCCGCCTGACTTTCTGCCGTTCTTGTAGACCAGCACCTCGTTCACCTCGACCGGTTCGATTTCCTCGCCCACGGTAAAGTAGTGGGTGGAAAGCGCGTTGATCTTGACGGTATCGCCCGCTTTGTAGTCTTTTACTTCATCAGGAATCACAAAGAATTCATGAGCCGACAGCGCTCCTCCAAACAGAACGCCTGCAATAATTCCAAAAAACAGTGTCTTTTTCACGGTTTTCTCCCAGAGAAAAAAATAGATCTTCATTAGCGAAGACCGTTTTGATTGGAGTTCATCCCCGTTTCAGGCGTTCTTTCACAGAACAGGCAGGAACAGCTTCATGCTGATGGTTTTATTAAAGCACAGCTTCCCCGCGCTGTCAAGCCTTAAATTACGAGAGCGTCACATATTGGAGTGCCTATGACGGCGGTTCAGGCGTCAGGGGTTTGAGATCAGCCCGACCGGGCCTCTGTCGCCTATTTTGGTATAGGCCCTGTGTTCCTGGACGCATTTGTAGGCGGGGCGTATTATGCGGCCGCCGGCTATGATTTCCTCCAGGCGGTGGGCGCACCAGCCGGCCAGGCGGCTTACGGCGAATATCGGCGTGTAAAGTTCTTCCGTGATACCGAGCATTTTATAGATTAAACCGGAGTACAGGTCCACGTTGGCGCAGAGGTTTTTTTCCGACCTGCGCATTTCCTTTATCAGGACGGGGCCGATCTTTTCAACCAGCCGGTACAGTTCGTACTCCTCCGTGCAGTTTTTGTCGGCGGCCAGTATCGCGGCTTTTTCACGAAGGATCACGGCGCGGGGGTCGGATACGGTGTAAACCGCGTGTCCCAGCCCGTAAATGATCCCCGACTTATCGTAAGCCTGGCGCCTGAGTACTTTTACAAGATAGTTCCGCAGTTCGGTCTCGCTGTCCCAGTGGACGACGTTACGCTTGATCGCCTCGATCATGCCTACAACCTTGTAGTTTGCACCGCCGTGCCTGCGCCCCTTGAGCGATGCGAGTCCGGCGCTTATGGCGGAGTAGGTGTCCGTCTCGGCTGAGGTTACAAGGTGGACGGCAAACGTCGAATTGTTGCCGCCGCCGTGTTCAGCGTGAAGCATCAGGGCAAGGTCGAGGATTTCCGCTTCGAAACGGGTAAACTGCTGGTCGCGCCGCATCAGCGAAAGGATGGTTTCGGCGGTATTGTATTCGGGATTAAGTTGATGGAGGATCAGGCTGGCCTTGTTGAAGTAATGGCGCTTCGTGCGGTAAGCGTAGGCTACTATGGTCGGGAAGCGGGCGATCAGTTCGAGGCACTGCCGCAGCACGTTTTCGACGGAGATGTTTTCGGGATCGTCATCGTAGGAATACAGGGTCAGGACGGAACTGGCGAGCTTGTTCATAATATCCCGCGAAGGCACCTTCATAATCGAATCCTCCGCAAAACCGGGCGGCAGGCTGCGATTCTCGCTTATCAGCCTGGAAAACTTGTCAAGTTCGTCGGCGTTTGGCAGCTCGCCAAACAGCAACAGGTACACGACCTCCTCGAAACCGAAGCGCCCCTCCGACAAAGCGTTATTGACGATATCCTCGACATCGATCCCCCGGTAGAACAGCTTTCCCTCGACCGGCTGCTGTTCGTCCTCGCTGAGAATATACCCGTGAACCTCCCCCACCCGTGTAAGCCCGACAAGCACGCCAGAATTGTTATCGTTCCGCAACCCGCGCTTGACATTGTGTTTGCCGTATAACGACGAATCTATGTAGTCGCTGCCGTACAAACCCTTTACATAGTCGTTTGCCTTAATCATGCGCTCATTATACCCGCATTCACTTTATAAATACACCCCCGCCCGTCTCAACGCGCTTGAGCCAACGCTAAGCGTCGGCTTTCGAGGTTGCTACTCACCGCGCAGCGGTGAGCAGCAACCTCCATGCCCTCTTAAAAAAGCATTATAGCACGGGAGACTCGACAACCTTCATTTCTCATTGCCGCCGCAGGCGGCTCATTACTAATTGATTTTGCCTTATTGTTCTAAATCATTGTCGGGTAACGACTTAAGTCGGGATGGGGTCAGACCCCGACCAATCGGTAAGTTCCGTGTTGGTCGCCGGCCCTCACCCGTCTTCCGTCACTGCTCATTGATCACGCCTTATTGTTCTAAATCATTACCGGGTAACGACTTAAGTCGGGATGGGGTCAGACCCCTACCGTCTGGTAAGCTACGTGTTAGACACTGTTAGAAAAGCTTGAAATACCGGCCGGCCTTAGGCAGGATAAGGGCGGGAGGAAAACTCATGGAGAAAGACAGGCTACTGTATCCTATAAGCGAAGAAGTATTTAATCAGAAGTTTTTGCCTGTTATCGGAAGAGCTTTCATCCGGAAAGGGTGTCAGCCGAAGTCGCCGCATTACAAAGCGTTTTTCGCGTTAATGTATATCCTCAAGACCGGCCGCACCTTGCGGGATTTACCTGAAACATACGGCTATTGGCATATGATATAAGACCGGTTTTCACGGGGTAGCGAACGGGGGTTACGGGCAAAAATCCTGTTGAGCCTTCAGAAGAAGCATGGGATAGTATTTTAGCTTGTTCCAAAACTCGGTTAGTTTTGGAACAAGCTCTTGGAAAAACCGTTCTAAAGCCCGGTTTTTCCGTTAAATCTAAGGAAGCTGTTCCAAAACTGAAGTTTTGGAGCAGCCACATTTAATGAAGTAATAACCGACAGCGCGACGATGAAAGTCCGCCGCAGCGGCGGCGGGCAGCTTACTGAGGGATTTCTGACCGGGACGAGGTACGTGATGTGAAGGCAGCCCCGCGGTTAAGCGAAGAGATAGCCGGACGCGCTGTGATAGGGGACCGGGGGAACAACAACACGGCGGTAATACCGGGACGGAAGAACAGGAAGAAAGAAATCGAGTATGACAAAGAGAAGTATAAGAAACGGGGTCTGATAGAGAGTGTATTCGAGAATCTGAAAGAGAACCTGCGGTTGGTGGTCCGGTATGAGAAATCAGATATAAACAGAGGCTTTCCCAAAACTTCAGTTTTTGGGAGACAAGCTTTGCTTGGGAGACAAGCTTTGCTTGTCCATCTGCCTTAGATTTATATGAAAAAGCGGGCCTTAGTCCGGTTAGACCGCTTTTTCGGAAGCTTTTCTCAAAACCAGCCGGGTTTTGGGAAAAGTTCAACTTTTTAGGTTTTATTAGCAAAGTCCGGTTCAATACGGCGCCGAACCCTAGGTTCGCGCTTGCCGTGCGGAGGCTCATTTTCTAACAGTGTCTAGTCCAGTAATTATCCGGCTGGTAAAATCTAAGACATGGAAAAATCGGTATATAATTTTTCCGGCGCGGGTTTTGCCGGAGAGGACGAAAAGCTCATGTCTGCGGCGCGGATCGCGGTGCGCGAGGCGCTGGGGGTGAAGCCGGGCGAGCGCCTTCTGCTGATAAGCAACCCGGCGCGTGACGCCGCCCTGATATCGATGGCTTTGTATGACGCGGCGCTGGAGGCCGAGGGTCGGCCCGTGCTTGTGTTTCAACCTTACAAGACTCAGATGGATTTTGCCGAAGACTCTTTGATAACGGCGTTTGACTCGTCACCCGAGATTGTGATCTCCGTCAGCGCCGGAAAGCTGGGCAAGGACAAGAAGGGAATCGCTGCGCCCTATCTGTATCGCGGCAAGAGCTACGATCATATATTCCACCTGAAACAGTACGGCGAGAAATCCTGCCGCGCCTTCTGGTCGCCCGCCGTAACGCTGGAATCGTTCGTGCGGACGGTTCCGGTCGATTACGGGCTGCTGAAAGAACGTTGCGCGCGGATCGGCGCGGTGCTGGACGAGGCGGTATACGTCAGGGTAAGAGCGCCCGGAGGGACGGACATAGTTACGGGGCTCGCCGGTCGCAAGGCAAAGTGCGATGACGGGGATTTTCGGGCGGCGGGAAGCGGCGGAAACCTGCCGGCCGGCGAAACGTTCATCAGTCCCGAAAACGGTACCGCCAGCGGCGTGATCGTCTTTGACGGGTCAATCAGCCTGCACGAGAAGGACATACTGATAAAGACACCGATCAGGTGCGTGGTGGAGGATGGCTTCGTCAGCGATATCTCCGGCGGCAGGGAGGCCTACGAACTGAGCGAGACGGTGACGCTTGCCGAGCGCAACGCCGTCCAGTTTGAACGGGAAGGCAGGATTCCCGCCGGGCTCGGCGACGTTTACGCGAAAAACGCCCGGAATATAGGCGAGCTGGGGATAGGGCTCAACCCGGCGGCCCGGATCAGCGGCAATATGCTGGAGGACGAGAAGGCGTTCAACACCTGCCACTTCGCTATAGGACAGAACTACGACGAGGACGCACCCAGCCTCATACACCTCGACGGCCTGGTAAAGAATCCAACGATAGTCGCGCTGATGCCGGACGGCGGCGAGCGCGTCATCGAAGAAAACGGCGTTCTTTCGGAGTAGGGGGACGGTCTGCGCCGCAACTTCCTCGCGAACATAGTCACACGCTTCAACGCATTCGGGCTGCTTGTCTTATTCCTCGCGCTGATCTTCGCCGGGGCCCTGATACTGAAGTTCGGCGGCTCGTGGCCGGGGGACTTAAGCTTTACCGACGCCGTTTTTACCGCGGCCTCGGCCGTCTGCGTGGCCGGCCTTTCGACGATAGACATATCGCGGTTCGGCCCCTTAGGGGAATGGACGCTACTATGCCTGATACAGTTTGGCGGGCTTGGCATCATCAGCTTTAGCTGCCTCACCCTCGTAATCCCCGGAATGCGCTTCGGGCTAACTGGCGCGGGCGCTATAAAAAATTTCTTTCTTGACGACATCGAATACCGTCCCAGGCGGATCATACGCAGCATCATGATCTTTACGTTTGTGATAGAACTTGCCGGGGCCGCCGTCCTGTCCTTTCTCTTTTACCGGCGCGATGTTGACGACTGGCTCTTCATGGCGCTCTTTCATTCGGTGTCCGCATTCTGCAACACGGGTCTTTCCGTTTTTCCGACCCAGCTTTTAGGCTTTTCCGGCGACATCCCCGTCATGCTGGTCCTGTCGATCCTGATCTTATCGGGCGGCATCGGCTTTCTAGTCCTGCACGACATACTGCGTTTTGCAATGGGACGCATACGGAGACTGAGCTACCACAGCAAGGTCGTGCTGTTTATGACGGCGCTGATCCTTCTGGCGGGGACGACACTGTTTTTTATTTTTGAGCGCGGACGGGCATTCGCCGGCATGAACACGTTCCACGCCGCCTTCAATTCGTTCTTCCAAACCGCGAACACCCGCAGTTCCGGCTTTGAAGTGACCGTACAAAACGGTTTTTGCCAGCCCTCAAAGATGCTGACCTGCCTCCTGATGATAATCGGCGGCGCTCCCGGTTCGATTGCGGGCGGCATAAAGATAACGACGCTTTTTGTCGTTATGGTTTTCCTCCTAAAGAAGCCCGACAAGTGCGGCGACATCAACGTCTTTCATCACCGGCTACGCTCTACAACGATACAGAACGCGCTGGTCTTTGTGCTGAAGGGCCTGTTCCTGCTGCTTGTCTGCATCTGTGCGCTAAGCGTATCGGAAGGACTGCGCGGGCGGCCGTTCACGGCGCTGGTGTTCGACAGCATATCGGCCTTCGGGACGGTCGGCCTCAGCCTGGGAATAACGCCGTCCCTAAGCGCTGCCGGCAGATGGATTCTGATCGCCACGATGTTTGCGGGCCGTGTGGGTCTTTTCGCGCTCTCTTTCCCCGCGATAAACGCGCGCCGCCCCGACCTCACATACCCCGAAGGTTCCCTACTGCTGGAGTAGGAAATTGCGGCTAGATTTTCACGTAACGAAACTCCGCAGCCAACCTGCGTTACCCGCCTATTGCCGCCAAATGTCCGTGTAAATGTTGTCGCCGCAGAGTCGCTTCCCGGTGCGCCCGAAGAATTTCGGCCCGGTCAAAGACTTCGTTGTACGGTAGACGGCTTTGGCTTATGCCCGGTCCTCGCTTGCTTCCCGGACTGATTTATCCGGCTGCTTACAGAGTGTTTCCATTGTTTGGATGAACCTCCCCGCCGCTCCGCCGGAAGGTCGCAGGTACTTTCCGGTTCGGCTTCTTTCCCTTTTTTCTCCGTATGTTAAAGCAAAACGCGGGCAAGCGCCCATATATTTACATGAGACATTTAAGAATGCTGAAACAGGGCGTGTGGTACGAAATCAGTACCCGCGTCAACA
>JAISLM010000065.1 GCA_031290855.1 Spirochaetaceae bacterium | reverse complement strand
CACGCAAGTCTTAATTTCTTTAAGTGAACAAATACAGAGAAAAATTGAGATAGACATAAGCGACAATCGAGCGGCATTAGCTCAGATAGCCAAATCTGACAGAGAACTGTTTGTTTTTTCAGTCCGCTATGGTGTCCGGTAACGCAAGGGTGCCAGGTACCAAATTTCTGGATAAAATTTATAGAATGGCGTCAGCCACCTTTTTGTAAAAGGATATGGAAAAGCGTTTATCGGCATTATGATTTTGGCGTAGTCGGCCGGTGATGCGGTGTTCATGTACAACACCAGGCGGTCCCGTCTGCCCTTTAAAATGAACCGCCTGCAAATACGTACCGCGGGGCCGCGTAAAAATCTGTCAACCTGCTTCAGGACTCGACAAGACATAGGCTGCCTAACGCTAAGACTCGGCATTGACTTTACAAAATGATTGCGGATAAAATTTCTCCACCAATAATTCAATTCCATTGGAAATATGGGGTTTCAAAACGGGGAGCGGGCTTTTTGCCGCCGCGCTTGCCGGGCGGATACTGCTGGGGTTTTTATGGACGAGACGGAATTTATTTTCGGTGTTGACCTTGACGGCGTTGTCGCTGATTTTTACGGCTTGATGCGGGAAACCGCCGCCGAGTGGCTGGATAAACCGCTTGAAAGTCTTACAAAGGATGTCAGTTACGGTTTTAATGAATGGGGAATCGATGAATTCGGAGGTTATGAACGCCTGCACCGCTTTGCCGTTACGCAGCGCAACCTTTTTCGCAATATGAAGCCGATAAAAAACGCTTCCGCTGTTTTACGAAAACTTTCCGCGCACGGGATCAGGATTCGTATAATTACGCACCGCCTGTTCCTGAAATATTCGCATAAAACCACCATCACACAAACCGTGGACTGGCTCGATTCGCACGATATCCCTTACTGGGATCTTTGTTTTATGAAGGACAAGGGCGCGGTGGGCGCTCACGTTTACATTGACGACGCTCCCGCTAACATTGAATCGTTGCGCGCGAGCGGCTGCAAGTGTATAGTTTTTTCAAATTCGACGAACCTGGGCATTCACGGGCCGCGCGCCGACAACTGGCATGACGCCGAAAATCTGGTTCTGCGCGCAAGGGACGAATGGAAAACCGGCACTCGCGGCCTCTTTGAAGACGAAAACCAAGACAAAATGGAGCCCCCGCAGCGCCCTGGCGGTAAACGTTACGTTACTGCATCCCAATAATTTAAAAAATTTTTTGCTCCATTATGAAGACGCCCGTCCATGGACGGACGGCTGGGACCGTTCAATGTTACCTTGTCCGAGTGGGGCGCCAGTTCGGCATCGGCTTCCCGCCGCCTCCCGCGGCGCCTTCACTTCCTTCCGCAGGCGGGACAGTTCCTCGTCCCGCAGCCGTCCGTGTCCGCTTAAAGGCGGCAGGCCTGTGCCTCCCGAATCCCGGGCCTGCTGTATCCACCGGCGCGGCATGTTTTCGTTGATGCCTAAATCCGCGGCTATCAGGCTTACCGGTTTCTCGCGCTTTTCAGCCGGCGCCATCGCCTCGGCCTTGAATTTCCTTCGGGTACACCCACCGTTCTTTGTCTTGTTTTCCCATCTTTATTCTCCTCTTCTGTTGTATTTCACACTTATCTTTGTGTCTACCAGAGGGGGTAAGATCCAAACCTTGTTTGCTCGCAAACCCGTCTACTACAATTTTTTTGTAGTTGCTACCCACTCTAACCGCCACAAAACAGCATCGAACTGTTTTGCCTGACGTTTTACCTCATGCCTAGCCTGATAAGGAGGGGTAAGGCGGGGGAGCAGACCACACTGCGAATAAAGACAAAAAATCACATCTGCTGAGGGTTACCAAATTATTTTTAAAGATTTTCATAAAATTTTAGCGCAAATTTCGCATAGCATGCCCCCTCCCCCAATACCTGTGCAAAAGCAAACGCCGATGCCCTGGTCAAACCCCTCTTTTCGGTTGCTTTTCGATGTCCGCCTGTGTAAAATTGACATCCCTCATCTTCGGACGTATAATGGGAGCATGAATAACATATCCTATGTTTTGATAACACCGTACACCATAGTAAAAAGCCGTACGGGCGGACTTTTGGCGCGTTTGATGACACGCTCCGATTTGGAACTTGTCGGCGCACAGATGGTTGCGCCGGACGAGGACTTCGTTAATGCGTATGCCGAGGCCTTGCGGAGGCAGGCCGCCCCCAACCCCAGTTTTCTGGCAGATTATGTCGAGCGGAGCCTCGCGCCTTCCTGTGGCAGGCAGCACCGCTCCCTGTTCCTGCTTTTTAGGGGGGAGGACGCCCACCGTAAACTTGCCGAGATTTGCGGGCACCTGTATCCCGAACACAGGCCGATCAATTCCATCGCGGGCGAAACGATACGCGATACGTATGGCGATCTTATAATTTCCGAGGACGACCCCGAGAAGTTCACCTTTTTTGAGCCCGCCGTCCTTACCCCGCGCAACAGGACGGAAGCGGATTCGAACCTCAGGCTTTTCCTCGGTTTGCTGAAAGACTCCGACAATATCATCGATAATGTCAAGTACCCCGATCCTTCGAAAATAGAGCGTACGCTAGTGATAATAAAGCCTGACAACTGGGTTTTCGCATCGGCGCGACCCGGTACGATCATAGATATGTTTTCACAGACGGGGCTGCGCATCGTCGGGGTGAAGATCCACCATATGCGCCAGGAGGAGGCTCTTGAATTCTACGGCCCTGTTGAGGACGTGCTCAAGGCAAAGCTGTCGCCCGTCCTCGGTAAAAAGGCGAGGGAGCTTTTGGAGCAGCACTTTGCGTTGAAGCTGGACGACGACGTTGAAAAGGCGCTTTCCGCCAGCTTTGGCGCCGCTTATGCCCGCGACCAGTTCTATCAGATTGTCGAATTTATGTCGGGGCATCGTCCCGATAAGGCCGAAACCCACTCTGCAAAATGTATGATCGTCGTGTACGAAGGGGAAAACGCGGTAAAAAAGATACGCGACGTGCTTGGTCCCACCGACCCGCTCAAGGCCCCCGCCGGAACGATACGCCGTGAATTCGGTAGCAACGTGATGGTTAACGCCGCCCACGCCTCCGATTCAAGCGAAAGCTTCATGCGTGAACAGGCAATCGTCAAAATTCACAAGAACGATACGGCAAAACTGATAGAAGAGTACCTGGGCATTTAAACTTGCCTCCATCCAAATTAAATCTGGTAGGGGGCTGCCCATTAACCGGGCAGCCGTCCTGTCACGCCACCGTGCATACAAGTCCGTACATGGCGGTTCAACGGGCGGGGCAGGCATACGCATTTCCAAGCGTCCGCCTGTCCTTTCGCACGGCATTTGAAACCGTTTCAGCGCACCGGGAAATCTGTTAGTTTCAGGATACCGGTGTGTGTGTATCGGACTGTCCGTCGGCAGCCCTTCCGGGTATTCGCCCGCTACCATGACTGTTCCTGGAGTATTCCTGACTGCGCCGGGCTCTCATATCGTGTCCGTGCCCCTTTCCGGCGGTTCCGGTACATCCGCCGCCGTAACCAGCCGCTTATCCGTACAGGACGCGCATTCAGGGCTGCGGCACAGCGGCAGTACCCCAACCGGCCCGCCGGCACCCGTTACAGGGTCTGACCCCGGCCCTATATGTAGCGTACCGGTTTTCCCCGACACTAGGCAAATTCGGTGCCTGGCACCTCCTGCGTTACCCGCGCTATGTTATAGCCGCCGGCAGGGATAGCTTTATAAATTATCTTAGTTGGTATATACTATTCAAATGTATGATCAAATGTATGATTCTCCGGTAAAGTACGCCGCTCCCTCCCTCCCT
>JAISLM010000064.1 GCA_031290855.1 Spirochaetaceae bacterium | reverse complement strand
CCTTGATAGAACCGCGTTCAAGTCCGTAAG
Source organism: Spirochaetaceae bacterium (assembly GCA_031290855.1). GTDB lineage: Bacteria > Spirochaetota > Spirochaetia > Treponematales > Breznakiellaceae > JAIRMY01. Next base: position 22,831 of record JAISLM010000064.1, on the reverse strand, counting down.
CAAAGTAGTCGTCCGGGTGCAGTCTGAGCCGCCGTCCTTCTACGCCGAATGGCCGCGGTATGAATGTGGGGTTAAGACGGAAAACCCCTTCGCCCTTCCGCAGCGTTTTTTCGATAAGTTCTTTATTTGCCATGTTACCTCCATGCCGGTTTTGTTTCTTTTGAACCAGTATATACCGCCTTCTCCATACCGGCAAGAAAAATAGAAGTGTATTACTGCTGAACATTTGTTACAATTTTCTTGCGTTACCTGAAAACAGGGTTTAGAATATTACAGACATACAGGAGGATATAGTATGAGGAAATACTATTTTTTCGCGCTCTCAGTCATGACGGCTTTTGCCTTATTTGCCATAAGCTGCCAGAAAGCTGAGGAAACTAAGACGGTATCCAGCGCCGGCGGCGCGGATATGCGTATCGTTATCGTCCCCAAGGTTGTACACCCTTGGTTTGACGACTTCGCAAACTATGCGCGGCTGCAGGCCGATGAACTTGGCGCCCAGATTGGCAGAAAGATAAGCATTGATTACCGCGCGCCTACGACAGCGGACGTTGCCGAACAGAACTCGATTATCCAGCAGGCCGCCGCAACCAGGCCTACCGGTATAGCTATCGATCTGCTCGACTATAACGGGACGGCCGCTGTAATTGAGGAGGTTCGCAGGCAGGGGATTCCCGTCGTATTTTTCGACGCGGAAGCGCCGGATAATTCCGGTATTCCTCAAGTGGGGAGTCCTTCCGAAGATCAGGCGCGTATCGCCGCCGAGTACCTTGCCCAGGTAATAGGGTATAAGGGAAAGGTTGCCGTAATGCGCGGCGTCCCGACCGCCCCGAACCACGAGGCCCGATACAGTTACTATTTTGAATATTTCAAACGTTATCCCGGCATAACCGTGATCCAGGGCGGTGTTGATAACGATGATATTCAAACGGCGCAGCAGCAGGCGGCGGGCATCATAGCCCAGAACTCCGATCTTGCCGGTTATATCGGTTCCAACGCGGCCTATCCAATAGGCGTCGGTAACGCGGTACGGGAAGCGGGAAAGGTCGGACAGATACACGTCGTCGGCCTTGAAGGCATGGCGGAAACGCTTGATCTGATCAAGTCCGGCGTTATCGATGGTTCGTCCAGCGCCCCCACGGTTATTCAGGCCGCGCAGGTGGTTTTGCTCCTCTGGCAGCAATCGCTGGGAAACCGTGTTCCGCTTAAAATCAACACCGGCATTGACCTGATTACGAAAGACAATGTTGACGAGGCGATTGCGGAAGCGGCGCACTTTACGCTGAAAGATCCTAATTTGAAAAAATACGGTATAGGCCAGAAATAAGCGGCTGTTATGGGTGTACTTGAAGCCTGCGGCATAACAAAGGTTTTTCCCGGCGTAAAAGCGCTGGATGATGTGAGTCTTCAAGTGGAAAAAGGCAGGATACACTGCATCATAGGCGAAAATGGCGCCGGAAAAAGTACACTCATAAAAATATTTACCGGAATATATGCCTGTGATGAAGGCGAGGTACGGATCAACGGCGTACCCGCCAGCATCACGGACAAAAAAAGCAAAAAACTTTTCAGCGGCATCGCGTATGTACCGCAGGAGCTTGACCTTTTTAGCGAGATGAGCGTTGCGGAAAATCTTTTTATACCGTTTAAATTGAACGGACTCCGCTGTATTGTCAGTAAATCCAAACTACAGACAATGGCCGTCCCCTGGCTTGAGCGTTTTAAGATACGCGCCGGGCCTGGCGAGCTTGTTAAAAACATATCCGTGTCGGAGCGGCAGATGCTGCAAATCGCGCGCAGCATGACGGATGATGATTCTGAAATTCTGATACTGGACGAACCGACTACAAGCCTTACCTCGACGGAAGCTGAAAGGCTTTTCGATGTGCTTAAGGAACTAAAGTCCAGGGGCAAGGCCGTTATTTTTATTTCCCACAAACTGGAAGAAATCTTTGCCATAGGCGACGATATAACAGTCTTGCGCAATGGAAAGAAGGTCGCATCTTCGTCCGCACGGGATGTTGATATTCCGTGGGTTATAGCGCGGATGATTGGAAACGAGATTAGCCAGGAAGAAACATACAGGCCGGAAAAACCTCAGGCGGAAGTTTTGATGGAGGTGAGCGGTTTCTCCGGCGCGAAGTTCAGCAACATCAGTTTTACGCTGCATAAGGGTGAGATTCTGGGGTTTTCAGGGCTTGTAGGAAGCGGACGTACCGAGATTATGCAGGCGATATTCGGCTGTCTGCCCGTGTGGTCAGGCGCGGTAAAAATTGAAGGGAAGCCGTGGAAATTCGGCGATACCAGTTATTCGGTACGGCACGGTTTTATCTATCTGCCCGAAGAACGGAAGCAGCAGGGGATTCTGCCAAAACTTTCCGTTAAGCATAATATTACAGCGCCGCTTTTGGAACGGCTGCGCGACGGTTTATTCATAGCGGAAAAAAAAGAAACGGCGGCGGCATACGGGGTTGTAAATACATACAATATAAAAACGGCTTCACTTGATCAATTGATACAGAATTTAAGCGGCGGTAACCAGCAGAAAGTTATCATTGGCCGTTCAATGTTTATTCATCCCAAAATACTGGTTTTTGATGAACCGACAAAGGGTATCGATATTGGTTCAAAAGTAGAAATATACCGGCTTATGAAAAAACTTGCCGAAGAAGAACAGATTGGCATTATTCTGATTTCTTCCGAAATGAACGAATTATTAAAATGTTCAAACCGCATTATTGCTGTTTACTTTGGCAGCAAGGCTGGCGAGTCAGCCGCGCCTTTTGACAAAACAAAAATACTGAATGAAATTATGGGGATTAAAAGGAGTGATCCGGAATGAACAACACGGTAACAGGTATTTTAAAAAAGATTTCCAAAATAAAAATTCTGACCATTGCCGCCGTGCTTCTGATTCTGATCATAATAGCGGCTGTCGTTTCTCCGAATTTTTTAACCGCCTATAATCTCCAGTCGGTTATCCGCGATCTTTCATTTGTCATGATTATAACGATCGGCCAGTCGTGTCTTTTGATGCTTGGGGAACTTGATCTTTCGGTAGGGAAAATGGCTTCACTTTCCGGAGTTATAGGCGGCATACTGATGCTGCACGGACAGGTTCCCCCATATATCGCGCTGCTTATCAGCCTGCTTTGCGGAATTCTCCTGGGCGTAATAAACGGACTGCTTATTACCAAGCTGCGTCTTAACGCGATGATTGTTACCATCGCCACGCAGGGTGTTTTTGCCGGCATCACGCTGGTTATAACGAAAGGCAGGGCCATAGTCGGCATACCGGAAAGTATACACTATCTGGGGCGCGGCATGATTTTTGGCATTCCAATTCCGTTTGTCATTGCCTGCGTATTTTTGCTCGTAATGCTTTTTGTTACGCAAAAAACGCCGTTCGGCCGCTATATCTACGCGATAGGCAACAACAGGGAAGCGGCAAAAATTCTGGGTATTAACGTTGACGCCGCTAGAATAGCCGTCTACGCAATAATGGGTTTTTTCTGCGCGACGGCCGGCCTCCTGATGATTGCCCGTCTAGGCAATTCGCAGCCGGCAATCGGCGACGTATGGGTGATGAACTCCATAGCGGCGTCTGTCATAGGCGGAGTGGCGTTAACCGGCGGCGTCGGGAACCCGTTCGGCGCGGTACTCGGCGCGTGTATACTCAGCATAATTCAAAACATGATAGTGCTTTTCAACGTCAACACGTATTGGCAGACGGCCGTCAGCGGAATCGTCGTGCTAATAGCGATTTCCATCGATTCGGTAGGCGGAATCGCTGGCGACATACTTGCCCGGAAGAAGTCTCTGCTCAAAATATCAGGGTAGTTTCTGTTTGAGCCACTTGAGTCTCCGCTCCAGACATTCCCAAAGCGCTGAAAATTGAGCTAAAAACCCTGGATGGCAAGCCGGCAATTAATAATTAGTAATGAGCGCCCTACTTCCAGTGGAGGCCCAGGATCGTAAGGTCGTCATACTGTTCATCCTCGCTCATGCCGTCGTAGTACACGTACATCGGGTTTTCGGGGTGATCCTGCGGCCTGCAATAGACGCGGTATTCAAGGAAATAATCGCGCAGGAACGAGTTCACCTTGCCGTCAACGAGTATGCGGACGTCACTTCCGGCGTCCGCCCTCTTGTACATTCGGAAGACTTTTTCTATCGATACCATCGCCATGATCACTTCCTCGACGGTGCCGCGACAGGCCGAAAAATCAAAGTTGTAGTCCACTTCTCCGAGCGGGTTGTGATATTTGTACAGTTTGTATTTGCCCTTGTTCATCACGGCGTTTATTATCTCGCTGACGCGCTCTGCGCCAAGTTCCTCGCCGTTCTGTCCGACAACGTGGCTGCCGTGCGGCGAATCGTTCGGCAGGTCCTTGTAGGCGCAGACGATCTCGTTGTAATTCGCGTCACGGAACAGGCGTTTCGCCTCCTCGATGCCGTCCGTGTACATAAGCAGCATATCGCCGTGATCCAGCCGGAGGCTCTGTATCTGGTAGGCGTTGCTCGCTTCCAGTATGAAGTTCGGGAGGACACCCACCGCCGGGGTCTGGGGCAGGGTGATCGTCTTTAACTTGCTTTCTGAATGGTCGTACCAGTGTATCAGGTTGTCGCCCGCGTTGCAGAAACGGAGCAGCCCTTCCGCCGAGTCGAAGATGCAGAGCGTGAAGGCGGCGAAGCGTCCCTTGAAGCCGAGCGTTTCGATAAAGTCGTTCATCAGGTATACCAGGGGTTCGATCCGCATTCCTTCTTTCGTCGGAGTCCATGTCTTGAAGTAGTTGCGGAACATCGTGGCGACCTGGGCCATGATCAGCGCCGCCGGAACGCCTTTTCCCGCGACGTCGCACTTGATTATCGCGAAGTAGCGCCCGTCTATGTCCTGGTAATCAAAATAATCGCCGGAAACGCCTTTCGCCCCCTCGTAGTAGCCGAAGAACCTCGTGTTTTTCGTCGCCTGAGAGCCGTATGTAAGTTTGTTTCCGTCCCTGTCAGTCTCCAGCGGGATGAACTTCTTCTGTATCTCCTTGCCGATGGACAGGTCCTCCGCCGCCTTCGCCGCCTTTACGAGTCCGTGCGTCATGTCGTTGATCGTTTCGGCAAGTACGGCCAGTTCGTCGTTCGTTTTTAGGACGATCTCCACGCCTTCAAGCTCGGCTTTGTTCTCCGTGTCGCGTATCTGTTCGACGTGGCGGACGAGGCGGCGTATCGGGAGGATGATCAGGGACGACAGGGCGACGGCGCCTATGCCGCCGATAGCTATCGCGATAACGGCGACATAGAGGATCATCCTGATGATGCTGAGTTGTCCGTCCCTTATCGCCGCGAGTATCGTTTCGTTGGATACTTCCAGACGGACTATGCCGCGCACGTAGATGTCGCTCGTACTCTGATGGAACATCACGGGCTTGTACAACAGGTATCTTTCGCTGCTGTTCATGTCCATGTTGTCGATGTCTAAGGCCGGGTATGAGTTTGTATTGGCGCTTATCCTGTCAAGGATCATAGTTATACGGTTTTCAAGGTCGCGTGTCGTGACCTGGATGTCTTCGAGCCGGCGGCGGCTTTCCGCGTCCGTGGCGAGGAGCAGCCCCATGCTTTCACGGTTGAACTGGGCTATGCTTTCCGTCATGCCGCTGAGTTCATACCGCGCTTCGCCGTTCAACTCTTCGTTCAGCACGGACAGAGCCGGCGTTATATCGTCCTTGATCCGCGATACTCCGAGTTCAAGGACGTTAGTGTTTATCTTTATCAGTATTTCCGGGTCGTTGGTCGCCCAGACGTAGTCGTTGTTTACAGTATCGCCCGTGCCGAAGCCGGTTATCGTGACGTAGTGCGCTTCCGGGACGGAGGCTATCTGCGCGGGCAGATAGCCCAGTTCCAGTACGCTGTTCGAGGGCATGAATACGCGCGAGCTGCGGGTAAGCGCTTCAAGCAGAACGGACGACCTGTCCCACAGCCCTTGCATCAGGGTCTGCCGCTGCGTGTTGCTCATAGATATGAACAGGGGGAGGGAAAGCATGATCACGATTATCAGAACGAGGGCAAGGATGAACGAGGCGAATTTCAGCCTGAGTCCCAGAATGCGCTTTTTTGAAAGCAGCAACTGCCGCTTCTTTTCTACCGGCATAAATTCCTCGTTTAGAAGTGCGAGGGCCTCCACACGGACGGCCTTGTTCTCCTTCATTATAACACCGATGCCGCGTGTTGTAAGCAGTAACAGGAAAGCGCAGAACACTATTACGAGTATCGTCGACGCTGCCGGTATGTCGAATACAAAGTCCTTTCCGAGCCGGGTGATCCACGGGGTCTGCCAGATGTTCGTGAAATTGCCGAACTTCACGGTGAAGGTCTTTGCTATGCTGATCGGGCGGGGGGATACGGCCTCGCCGCGCAGCGGGTGCCTGACCACAACGTAGTAGGAACCTTCCGGCAGCATCTCGACATCGGTAAGCCTTATCTCCCTGTCACCGCGCACGGTGTAGTCCCCGTTAGCAAGGCTGAGTTCCCGTACCGCCTGGCCGTTCCTTCGGAAAACTATTCTGTCTACCGCGCCGCTTTCCGAAAAACCCCGCCCTATTATCGCCATCGAAAGGACGCCCTGCACGTCCTGGCCGTAGTCAAGCAGCGTTATGAAAGTGTGCGGTATGTATTTGTTTGTTTTGAAGACTATGTAGGAGGCGGGGCCCGCGTTCCCTACGTTGTCGAGCGGCACGACGGAAAAGCGCCACCAGCCGTCGTCCTCGTTTGTGAACGAGGCGTGATTATCCGGCCCCCGGTTACGTAGCGCCCTCGAAGTTTCATTCCCCGTAAGGGCGGCGTTCCGCATGACGGTATCTGCCAGCGCCGCCGGCGGGGCAAGGTAGTCGAGGCTCCAGGCGTAACCGGCCAGGTCGGACGCGGGCGGTTCGCTCCAGCGCATCGTAAAGGTGTTGGACAGAAGAAAGCCGTCCCCATCCAGGGCGGGCGGCACTATCGCGGCGGCGGGCGGCGGCGTGGTGTCACGGACAAACGTGATCCTGGAGGGTTCCGACCAGTTATCGGCGTTATCCTGCACGATCAGCGTGAAGTACCAGTTTCCGTCCTCCGTCGCCAGTTTTTCGACGGAAGTTTCCCACGCGGGCATCATCACGAGTTCGGGCGGAAGCGCGTCCGGATCGCGGCTCCATTCCCAGGAATAGCCCCTGACGCCGGACGAATCGTAAGGCACCTTCCAGTTTATCATCGCCTTCTCGCTTGATACGCGCCTGCCGTCGGTAAAGTTCCCGGCGGCAAGCTGGGCGGCAGGGGCGTTTTCATCGGACGACAGGATGTAGATACGGTTTTTGTTGCCGGCGACTTCCTGCCAAAAAACATAGAAGGCGTTGTTGGCCAGCGCGGGGCGGGCGAATACTACGCTCTGCGAGAATCGGGAAAGCTCCGCGTCCTGCCATGTATCGTCGTACTTTACCGCCATAAAGGCCTCGTTCTGGCCGATCCGGTTGTCGAACCATATAACGACGCGCTTTCCCTCGAATTCAAGCGCTACCGGATTGTTGCAGTATGCGGCGCGGGAGTTGATCCGTTCCGCAGGCTCGGCTAGGGCGCCGTCCGGGTTAAGCACGGCCCCGTAAATTTGCGGCGATCCGGAACTGTCGCGGCGTTCCCACACGAGAAAGAGGCTGCCGCCGGAAACCGAAAGGTGGGCCCGTTCATTGTTGATGCCGTCGGGATTCGCCTGTGTCGCCATAAACGAATCGGTGAACGTCGTGATCCGCCGGGCTTCCGTCCAAGTCATGCCGCCGTTGGAGCTTGTTTTCAGGTAGAGTTGGTAGCTCGGACGATTCAGTGTGCCGGAGATCAGGGACTGAAACACGATGTAGTCCGTACCGCCTATCGTCGCGTGCGTCGGCAGGAAGTTGAGTTGCAGCGCGGGCGCTCTGACAAACTGCGTGAAGGGCGACCATGTATACCCGTCCTCGGAACGGGCGTAGTAAAGGTTGAGGCTTCTGTCCCGCAACCGAAGCGCGAACATCACGGCGCTGTTGTCCGCCATGTGGAATATGCGCGGAGCCAGCGCCTCGTTCAGTTCGTCCGAACCCTCCTCGCCTGACGCCGTGATGGCGCTTTGCCGTAGCGTATAACCCTTGAAATCAAGGCCGCCGTCCTCCGAAACCAGAATTTCGGTTTCGCTCGTAGAGGCGGCGATACAGACAAAGATGCGCCCGGTCTTATCGACGCTCAGAGTGAACATTGAAGGCTCGTTGATCGCGTATCCGTAGGGCCCGGCAAGGCGCTCCCGCGTCACCCATTCGCCTTCCGTTACCCGCGAGTTCACGGCAACCGAGATATAGATCTGACCGCTGGCGGACGTCCCTACAGTTTCCTGCCAGCCGACGACGGCGACGCCCTGTCCGTAGGCCGTCTGCGGAAAACTACCGGAGGCGGGCGAAAATTCGACCGGGTTGTCCCAGTAGATCCGGTCGGCACAAAAGATATTCGGGGAAACAAGTAATAAGAGGACGAACACCGGCGGAAGCGTCCAACGAAACTTCATAAACAAATTGTAACCGGCGAGAGGCTTTCACGCCAACAGTTCGCGGTATAAGGATGAGCCGCCCCGGTACACGGCCCGGGCTTGACGCGGCGGGCACGGGCGACGCCGCCCCCGTCCAAAACAAAGCGGGATCAAAGCGCGCAAACCGTTTTGATCCCGCCGTACGCGCGCCTTGTGCCGCCGCTATTTGGGGGCAATGGCGAAGACGCGGCTTGAAAAACCGACGCCGTCCTTTAAGTTTGGAAAGGTGATAAACGCGAGCGCGCCGACAGCGGGAACCCGGTCAAGGCCCCTCAGTAACTCGACGTTCAGCCTTCCCTGTTTCAGCACATAGTCCTCGCCTACCATCCCAAGCGCGTCGCCGCTACGGGCCGAGTCGGTGTCGGGCGTTTCGTGCCCTATCACCGCGACATTCCGCTCCTCGACCAGGTATTTCAGGGCCTCGATGTTCCAGCCGGGAAAGTGGGCGTGACCTTCCGCGTCCTTGTTCTCGTACTCTTCCGCCTTACGCATGGACCAATCGCTGCGAAACACGGCGAATGAACCTGCCGGTACCGGACCGTTTACTTTCTCGAATTCAAGAACATCTGCCCTGCTAAGCTCATAGTCGGGATTCGCCCTGACCTCGGCGGACTTGTCGATCACGACGAGCGGGTACGCCATGTCCCTGACGCCGTATTCGTGCGCGAGCCGCCCCTTCGGATCGAAGTGCCCAGGGAAGTCTATGTGTGTGCCGTACTGCCCCGACAAGGTGTACTGATTCGCGCAGAACACTCCGTCCGTGTTCTCGAATGTGTAAAGCGGCTTTACGTCCATAGGGCTGAAACCCTGCCAGTGCGGTGTCTGCGGACTGAGCTCGAAGCTAAGATCCACCCAATTGTAACGACTCTTTAAGCCGTCAAGCAGTTCCCAAAGTTCATGCTTTCCTTTATCACCCATGTTCATTTCCTCCGCCATGTTGATATTCCGGGCAAAGCCCGCCTCTCCTATAATGTCGCTTGCGGCGGGTTTGGTCAACTAAATCCAGGACAGCCGGACAGGCAAAGCCTGTCTCACAAAAACTGAAGTTTTGGGAAAGCCTCTATCGTCCGGTTTAATACCAAATCTTTGCAGGCGTTGCCTTACTTGAGCCGCAACACCGCCCCGCAGGGTATTAAACCAGACCTTGCGAATGAAGCTCCCCGCCGCGGAGCCGCGGGATATCAACCCAAAGGGAAAAAATCTCCTAAAACAACGTTTTAGGAGACAGGGGAACAGATTAAAAGACAAGCAAGGTCTTTCCGGAAAACTTAGGTTTCCCAGAGGCCGTATTTCAACTGTTGATACCGCCGCTTTCGCGGATTTGGGCGATAAGATCAGCATAGATCGCGCGTTCCGCCGCCGACATAGCGGAATTGTTGTCGACAATGTTCTGAAGGTTCGCGGCGACCTGTTCGTCAAGTTGTTTCTTGTTTATTAGCCACAGCGCGAAGGCGCGGCATTCTTCCTTCCCGGTATCGGAATTCTTTACGATCTGCCACCAGTCGGCTTCCCTTGTCGCGCCATTAAACGCCGCGTTGCTCAACTGCTCGGTTGCCGCATTCAGGTTAGACTCGACTCCGGTTCCCTTTTCGCCGGACAAGGCGTTCGACGCGCTTGACGCTACCGTCGTAGAAACTTTTTGCGCGATCTGCTGCGGACCACTCGCGTTCTGAACCCACGCGATCGCGTAATCCTTGCTCGTATCGTCATAATTTACGACAAAGCAATACTTGTCCTTGTAAAGCGGCAGTTTTTCGACACCAAGATTGCCGCTCATTATGTAAGCCGTCACCCATTCGGGCGTCGGAATTCCGAAGGTCGCGCCCTTGTCGTCAATCACGATTGTTTTTTGCGTCGGTTTGACCTCGGCGGCCGCGGCAGCCGGGGTCTTTGGCGCTGACGCGCAGCCTGCAAGGATTGCCGCCGACGCGCAAAGCGCGGCTATAAACGGCAAGGTCTTTTTTACTGATTTCATTTTTATCCTCCAAGAATAAGCGCTTGGCGCGCCCGTCAAACTGACGCGCCAAACCGGGGCGTCTTCCGCGCCCCAATAATTTTTAAGTTTCCCATACGGGAAACTTTTTATAAACAAAAGATGTGTCATCTTTCATTTACCCAACAAAGAAGCAAGATACCTGTCGAAATTTTTCGCAAACCCGGTATCCCCTATCGCCTTTTCGGCGTCGCGCACGGCGTTGGCGACCGCCTGCGACCGCGTGGTGCTTGTAACGCGCTTGTTTTCCGTGAACGACAAAAGCTCTTCGCCGTTGTAGTCCCGCAGGGCCGCGTTCAAAAGGTAACGGACTCGGCTCGTTTTCCCCGGCGATTCTTCCTCGGACAGAGTGAATTCGGCGCTCAGCGTGTACCTCGCGTCCGCTCCCGCCCGGCCCGTCTTAAACTTCCGTTTGTCGAACACGCTTGCGAAAGCCGCCCTTATGTTGCCCGCCTCGTCGCCCGCCACCTCCACCGCGATCACTATCCCGGCGGCGGCATTTTGCATAAGGATCCTTACGGAGGCCGCGTTTCCGTAAGAGGTTTTGAGCGCCTGCCGCGCCCCGCTGTCCAGCACTGAAAGCAGGTTCAGGTAGTTGTCGTTAAGCATCGCCAGCTCGTACGCGAACGCGAGCGCCCCGTAAGCGCGGAACGTTCCCGGATCGCCGGCGGCGTCTTCCAGCAGGGTTTCTATCGCGGCGCTGTTCCGGCCTATTATTGACGAATACGTCGCCGCGCCCTCATGCCGGTTGATCCGCGCCGTCGCGTACCAGCTTCCGTCCGGCGCTTCCCAGAAATCGCCTTTTACGCCGATAAGGCCCGCTACGTCCGAACTCGTGTCCACCTGCTGACTTAGACTTCTGTCCCGCGCAAACTGTCCGCCCGCCGTCGAAAAGTTTTGCATCGCGTTTGTGACGCTTTTCACGTCCATCTTGAAAACACGCGCCAAAGACGCGGCGGCGGCGCTCTGCGCCTCGGATTTGGAAGACGCCTGTTCCACGACGCATACCCAGTCCTTCTCGCCGAAAACCTTGTTCTTGTCGAGGACCCAGAGCGGGGCATCCGTTTGCGCGTAAAGCGCTCCGGACAGGCAGAGAAGTAAAACGGACGCCGGGACGGAAATGGTTTTTAACAGCATTTTTCTACCTTACAGTTTGGTTTTTTGCTTCTTAACAATCTTTTTTATCTCGTTGTTTTCATCGCTCCAGATTATCCTGTGGGTGCTTATGTCCGTAACGTCGGCGGTAACGTCATACTCCCGCACCTGCTGGTTTCCCGAAGTCTGAATTATCGTTTTGACGGCGCCTGTCAAAAGGAAGTCCGCGCCCGTCTCGTCCGCCAGCGCCGCCGCCGAGTCTTCGGAAGCCCAGTCCTGCTGTTCGGCGGCTTCGGCGCGAAGTTCCTCGGACACAGCGGAATCGGCGACAAATTCGGCCTTGCCGCTGTTAAGGATCGCCACCTGCATCCGCTTGGAAACGATGCTCGTGTCGATAGGCTCGCTGCTCGCGTTCTTGAAATTACCGACGCGGATCACAGGCAGCCGATTGTTCTGCGCCGTAAACTGGGCGATGCGCGGCGATTCGACGAACTTGTTGATAAGGTCGCGGCAGACGATGTCGACATCGGTGCCGTTCCAGTAACCGGTCAGATCGGTTAACGTATCCGAACTGACCCTCGTGGTCTGCGGCCCGGAGGCGCAGCCCAGCGCCCCGAAACAAAGGGCCGCCAACATAAATAAACGTATGATTTTTCCCATAAAACCCTCAAAAATTGATGGAAAAGCGAGCGAGCGCCCGCTTTTCGTAAACTGAAAGATTATTTCAGGCAGACTGCCTCGACGAGGCTTATCGCGCCCGGCTTTATCGCGACATTATGCGTAGAGCTCGTGCCTCCCGCATAGTTCACGCTTATCGTGTAGTTGCCCGGATCCAGATTCACCGCCCCGACATAGGCCTTTGCCGGCAGGTAGCGGGCCGAGCGGATATCGGCGGCCTCTGTCGCGTCGAGCCCTTTCTTGGCGAAGAGGGCTATACCGGCCCCGGCGGAGATGGCAAGGAGCTGATTCTTCCCGTTATCGACAGCCTCCTTTACCGCCTTTGTCGCGGCAATGTCCGCCACGATATACTTCGCCAGAACACGGGTAAACGTTTTCAGGTAAACCGACGACTGATGACCTTTGAACGTGTCCGTAAGGACGGCGCCGATGTTTTCCAGCAGTTCGAGGTCAAACGAAGGCCCTCCCTGCACGGAAACGCTGACGGAGCTTATCGCGGACGGGCGTTCCCGCAGATCGGGGACCTTGACTTTGCCCGTCTTTAGAGTGACTGTCTGCAAAAATGGAAGCAGGATATTTTCGACCTTCTCGACCTTGATCGGCGAAAGACCGGAAAACGCAAGAACGTTCAACTGGCCCTTGCCTGCCGGTATGTCTAGGATCGGCCCCGTCTCGCTGCCGCGCTCCCCCGTCACCGCAAGGGACGCGGGAACGCCAAACCCCTCGTACACGGGCGTGGTGAAGGCGTTTTGCAGTTCAAAAAGGTTGTAGCGCGCCGAGTCCTTGTTGCCGTCCGCCAGATAGAACACCGCCGCAAGATAACGCGCCAGCGCGGAGTTCGTGAACGTAACGTCCGCTACAGCCGGCCATTCGACGGTACCGATCGAAAAAACCGTACCCGCCACCTTCAGCGTGCTTCCCAGAAATTCCTTTACCTTCGAATTATCCTCCGCGTACTTGTCCGCCAGCACCTGCAATTCGCCGCCCTGCGCCGTCAAATCGTTTATCAGCGCGAGAGCCTGCCCGTTGTTAAGATGATAGGCGTTCAGGGCGTTGAATATGTTGACGTAAACGTCCTCGTAATCTTCGCCGGCATAATCCTTCGTATTATCGTTTGCCACGTAAGACGAAATATCCTGCGAAAGGCTCTTCGTGTAGGCCTCCTCGATCTTCCGCTCCGCATCGGTCAGGTCCTTGTAAGACGCCTCGTACCGGCCCGCGTAATGCTCAAGAATACCTTTGTCCAGGCTCAGCAGAATCGTGTTTTTCTCGCCATAAACAGGATTTTTTGGCGCTTTCTTGCCCTCCGGCACGGCCTCCGACGCCTCTATCTCCGCAATCGCCTTGTCAAACGCGGCGGCGTCCACCTCGCCGTCAATATTCTTGTAAACGTTCGGTTTGGTCGCGCAGGACGCCAGCAAAAGCGCGACGCATACCGGCGCCGCGCCCGTCAGCCTTAAAACATTTTTTAAATACCACACATTTTGTGTTTGTTTCATTATTGAATCCCTTTAAACACATTTATGATATTAACACAGGTCGTTTTATTGTGTCAACACCATAATTTAAGTAACTTCAATTCGGAACATGAAACACAGCGTAGAATCCTCCAGTCGCCAGAAATCCTTAAGCCGCCGGTAGTCATCCTCTATCCCGGGCCGTATCCCATAAGCCAATGATTCGCCGCCCCGTCTTTTCCGTGTCCGTGGTGACAAGCGCATAATGCTCCCCCTCCCGTCCCGCACCACGCGGCTGTTAACCGGCACATATTCCTCGGACCGCCCGCTCCACCTAATCCCCCCTCCTATCCCGGGGACAAAGGCTATCTTCCGTTTCTTGTTCGGACGCTTCTGCCAAGCCGTGTCCTCCGGCTTCGCTGGCAGCCTGGTGCGCTTGTGGATTTTTGCGCCTGGTGCCGCAAAAAATCCCGATTATCGGGCCTATTACGCGGTTTGCATGGTAAAAAAATCGGATGAAAGCCGGTTTTTGAAGGCTTTACGCGCCAAGCGCAACAAACTGCCGGCCGCACCGCCCCGTCCAGGCCGCCATGTTCTTTTTCAGCGGCACGCGGCTGTCCGCCCCCCGCAAATTCGGCGCCTGGCGCCCCTGCGTTACCCGGCGAAGGCCAACCGGAGTCGCTTACACCTGTTACGGGGTCTGACCCCGGCACTATATGTAGCGTACCGGCCTTACCCGTCGCCAGCAAATTCGGCGTATGGCGTCCCTGCGTTACCATTGACGCCACTGCAATTCCTTTATACCGCGCCCTTTTGTCAACACAAAAAATGAAGCTCTTCTCCGCTCTGCGGCCGGCGACATCCCCGTGAGCCCGAGCGGTTCTATCGCCCGGACGCAATGCGGTAAACCACTGGCGGGGCGGGGCGGCATCCGCTAAAATGGAAGCATGAGAACAGTTGATTTACTCGTTGTGGGGGCGGGGCCGGCGGGTCTCTGCGCCGCCCAGTACGGGGCGCGGGGCGCTTGCCGCGTGCTTGTGGCGGAGATGGCGTCGGCGGGCGGAGAAATGCTCAACATAGACAGGCTGGAGAACTACCCCGGCTGCCGGGCGGACAGGGGGGCGGCGCTTGCCGAAACGATGCGGGAGCAGGCGGCGGAGGCGGGCGCGGAATTCATTGCGGGAAAGGTGCGGAGCCTTGCCGAAGACGGGACGGGCGGCTTTGTACTTGGCTTTGACGACTACGGATGGCCGGCGGCCCCTGACGGGGGGATAAGGGCCGGGGCGCTAATAATCGCGGCGGGCGCGGACAGGAAAAGGCTTGGCGTACCGGGCGAGGCGGATCTGTACGGCTGCGGCGTTTCGTACTGCGCGGCCTGCGACGGCCCCTTTTTCAGGAACAAAAAGATTTTTGTCGTGGGCGGCGGGGACGCGGCCTGTGACGAGGCGCGTTTCCTGGCCCGGATCGGATCGGACATTCAACTGGTACACAGGCGCGGCGCTTTCAGGGCGCAGGCGGCGGTCGCGGACCGCGTACTGAAAACCCGGGCGGTAAAGGTGCGCTTCAACACGGCGCTAATAGAGATAAGGGGCTCTGAAAAAGTCGAATCGGTCGTGCTTCAGGACACGCAAAGCGGCAAAACGAGCGAGGAAAGCGCGGACGCGGTCTTTATCTTCGCGGGGATAAGGCCACGCAGCGAGCTTGCCGCCTCCGCCGCGCTTGCCGTGCGGCCTGTCCTTGACGCGGCGGGCTTCATCGTAACGGATCAGCGCATGGCGACGGCGGCGCCCGGCATATTCGCGGCAGGCGACGTGCGGGTCTCTCCATTCCGGCAGGTGGTGACGGCGGCGGGTGACGGGGCAATCGCGGCGCATAGCGCGGCAGAGTACCTGGAAGGCGGTGGCCGTGGCGGGCGCTAGCGGGGCACGGCCCCTGAAGGCGGCGGGCCTCAGCTGCCTGCTTTTTGCGGCGGTAAACGGCTTCGCCATCAACTTCTTTGACGACGGGGACGCGGAAGCGCTTGCCGCAACCCTGGTCGACGCGATGAGCGACGAGGACGCGCTCGCCCAGACCTTCATGCTGGGCTGGCGCGATGGCGCGGACGGCAGCCCGTCGGCCCTGATACAGGAATGGATCGAGAGGCGGCGCATAGGCGCGGTCAAGGTTTTCGGCTGGAACACGGCGGACACGCCCCGGCTTGCCCGCAACATAGGGCTTTTTCAGCGTTTGGCGGCGCGGAATCCGTATTCTACGCCGCTTCTTGTCGCGACCGATCAGGAAGGCGGCCTCGTGCGGCACGTCAAGGGGGATACAAGCGACACGCCCGGCGCGATGGCGATAGGCGCGTCGGGCTTTCCCGAAGACTCGTACAGATCGGGCTACTACATAGGGCGGGAACTTTCGGTGCTGGGCATCAACATGAATTTCGCACCGACAGTGGATCTGTACACGAACCACGGTTCCGTACTGATAGGCCCGCGTTCCTTCGGCGAATCCCCCGAATACGCGGGGCTGATGGGGATCGCCTTCGCCAGGGGCCTGCTGGCGGCGGGCGTGATCCCGACGGCAAAGCATTTCCCCGGCCACGGCGACACGGAGCTTGATTCCCACGGCGTACTGCCCAGCATAGCCGCGTCTTTCGACGTACTGTGGAACCGGGAACTGGTACCGTACCGGATGCTGGCGAAGGATCGGATACCGGCCGTGATGAGCGGCCACATCGCGTTCCCGAACACGGAGGCCGCCGCCGCCCCCGCTTCGTTGTCGCCGTGGTTCCTGGGCGAGGTGCTGCGGAACAGGATAGGATTCAGGGGACTTGTAGTCACGGACGACATGATCATGAACGGCGTGAAGATCGGCGCGGGCAGCCTGTCGCTCGCGGCAAAGCAGGCGCTCGCCGCCGGGAACGACATCATCATGATGAGCAGCACGCCGGCTCTCGACGATCCCGTCTGGGTCGATCTGCTACAGGCGATGCGGACGGAGAGGGATTTCAGGGCGCGGGTGAGGGACGCGGCGAGGCGCGTCGTGGAGGTAAAGCTCAGGTACCTGCGCGGAGAGACGACCGTCCCGCTGATACCGGACATGGCACGGGTGCGCGGCGACCTGCCGGACAGGGAGGGAGCCGCATTCTTCCAGGGTTTGGCGGCGCGTTCGGTCACGCTGGTCAAAGACAACAAGGACTTGATCCCGCTCTCAGCCGAAAAGGCGGGGCGGCTCTTCCTGGCCGGACAGAATCTCGATTTCTTCGCGCTGGGCAAGAAATACTTTAGCGGCGTGGCCTCGTACTGGTACAGCGCGCCCGTTTCCGACGACATGATACAGCGCGTCCGGCGTGCCGACACGATCATCTTTTACCTTTCCGACAGCGAAGGGATAGCGGTGCTGCGCGGTCTGCGACACCTCGGCAAGAAGATCATCGTGCTTTCCGTGCTAAGCCCGGCCTACCTTGGCGAAGTTCCCTGGGTGGACGCGGCGGTCGCCGTCTACGGGAATTCCCAAGATTCGCTGGCGGCCGGCTTCTCCGTCATTTTGGGGAAGATTCCCGCGCAAGGCGCTGTACCTTTCACGTTAAACCGCCGATAAAAAGGGCAGATGGAAAAATTTCCGATCCGCCGCTGGTGGAAAGCGCATGAAATTGAAAGGATCTGGCCCGAAACGCTGCTGCGAATGAAAGAAATCTATTATGTGGCGGCCTGTTCCCGTTTCAGGACGATGAATTTCGTCAATGATCACGCCTGGGTACTGACATCCGGCGGGATGGGGGCAAGCGCCCTGCTCCTGCACAGCAAAGGCTCCCTGTTCCCCGTGTTCAACGGCAAGACCGACATAACGCCGCCCTTCTTTCTGGAGCGGGCGCTAAAGAACATCCCGCTTTATTCGTTGCAGGGACTTTCGGAGGAGGTGGAGACGCTTCAGGCGATGCTGCTGCCGCTCGGACTGCGGGGCCGCGAAACCGTCGACTTCAAGCTGATGACGCTGGGGAAAAAACCGCCGCCCGTAAAACCGCCGGAGGGTATCTCGTTCCGCCGCGCAAAAAGAAGCGACATCGAGACGCTGCTGCCGATTCAGTCCGCCTACGAGAGGGAAGAAGTCCTGCCCGCCGGCTCGTTTTACAACATCCGCGCCTGCCGCTACAACCTGGAACGGATAGTCACGAAGGAAAAAACACTGCTCGCGCTCACGGACGGGCGCATCGTGGCGAAGATCAACACCAACGCCGAATCATACTCCCGTTACCAGATCGGCGGCGTCTATGTCCTGCCCGAATACCGGGGCCGCGGCGTCGCAAGCTGCCTAACCGCCGCGTTCAGCCGCCTTCTACTCGCCGAAAACAAGGGCATAAACCTTTTCGTAAATAACAACAACACCGCCGCCCGCAAAGTCTACGCCCGCTGCGGCTTCGAAACCCTGGCCGACTACCGTATCGTCTACATGTAAATCATCCCCCACTATTCATGTTGGCGTCTTGTTTCAAAGCCGGTGAGCGCCTAGAATACGGTAATGGGTAATAACGCAATCGCCGCAGCCGGGGGGCGTATCACGCGCTGGGCACGCTTCAAACGGAACAAACGGGGCTGCCTGTCACTATGGATATTCGGTATGCTGTTTGTTTTGAGCCTTTTTTCGGAGTTTATCGCAAACGACAGGCCGCTGCTCGTCCGTTTCAACGGGAAATTCTACTTCCCGGTACTCAAAAATTACTCGGAGCTTACCTTTGGCGGCGAATTCGACATAGACACGGACTACCGCGATCCTTACGTCGCGGGTCTTATCAACGGGGCGGGCTGGATGCTGCACACGCCGATACGTTTCAGCTACAACACGATCAACTACGCCCTGCCGCGCCCCGCGCCCGCGCCGCCGTCCCGCGAAAACCTCCTGGGGACGGACGACCGGGGGCGCGATGTCGCCGCTCGGCTCCTGTACGGGTTCCGAATATCGGTGCTGTTCGCGCTCGCCCTAACCGCGACGAGTTCGGTTATAGGGGTTGCGCTGGGGGCTATGCAGGGCTACTTCGGCGGTGTTTTCGACATCCTTTTCCAGCGCTTCATCGAGGTCTGGTCAGGTATGCCTTCGCTCTTTATGCTGATAATCCTGTCGTCCGTTGTCGAGCCTAACTTCTGGTGGCTGCTCGGCATAACGCTGCTGTTCGGCTGGATGGCGCTCGTCTCCCTCGTCCGCGCCGAGTTCCTGCGCGCCCGCAACTTCGAGTACGTGCTCGCCGCCCGCGCTATGGGGATGAAGCATTCCCGCGTGATGTTCGTGCACATTCTGCCCAACGCGATGACGAGCGCCCTGAGTTACCTGCCTTTCATACTGGGCGGCTCGATAAGCACGCTGACTTCGCTCGACTTCCTGGGCTTCGGCCTTCCATCAGGCTCGCCGTCCCTCGGCGAGCTGCTCGCGCAGGGCAAGGCGAACCTCCACGCCCCCTGGCTCGGCGTGTCCGCTTTCATGATACTCGCGCTCAGCCTCTCGCTGCTTGTTTTCATAGGGGAGGCGGTGCGCGACGCCCTTGACCCCAGGAGGGCCGGCTAGATGGATGCGGACATGGGGAACGCGCTGGTTGAGTACCGGGGCTTCAAGGCTGCCTTTCGTTCACGGACGGCGGGCGGGGGAAACGACAATTCGGGCGAGGTGGTGCATGGGATAAACCTTGTCATAGCGAAGCGGGGGATAACCGCGCTTGTCGGGGAAAGCGGCAGCGGCAAGACGGTCAGCGCGCAGGCGCTGCTCCGCCTGCAAAGCCCCGATATGGTAAACTACGGGGGCGAGCTTCTGTTCGAGGGCCGCGACATACTGGCGATGGACGAAGCGGAACTGCGGGGAATACGCGGACGGGAGATCGGCGTCATCTTTCAGGAGCCGGCGACGAGCCTTAACCCGCTGCACCGGATAGAACGTCAGATAGCCGAGGCGCTTACAGTTCACGGCACGGCGAAGCCGGCGGAAACCCGGCCCCTCGTGCTGGAGTGGCTGCGGAAGGTGGGGCTGCGGGACGCGGAGGCCCGGCTCGGCGCTTTTCCGCACGAGCTTTCGGGCGGCGAGAAACAGCGCGTGATGATAGCGCTCGCCCTAGTCAACAGGCCGAAGCTGCTGGTTGCTGACGAACCGACTACGGCTCTCGATGTCACGATACAGGCGCAGATACTCGACCTTATCCGCTCCCTTCAACAGGAACTCGGCATGGCGGCCCTGTTCATCACGCACGACCTCCGCCTTGCCCGCCGGATCGCAAGCCGCATCGCCGTGATGAAGGACGGACGGATCGTCGAGGCCGGCCCGGCGGACGAGATCTTCGCATCTCCCCGCGAGGAGTACACGCGCCTCCTCCTCGCGGACGACGCCTCCGGCGAAGGCCCGCCTCCCCTACCCGGCGAGCCCCGCGAGGCCGCCTCGGTCAGCGGGCTGAAGGTGTACTTCCCCGTCAAGAAAGGCTTCTTCCGCCGCACCGTCTCGTACATCAAGGCGGTCGACGGGGCGGGCTTTACGCTGCGGCGCGGCGAAACGCTCGGCGTAGTCGGTGAAAGCGGCAGCGGCAAGACGACGCTGGGGAAGGCGCTGCTCCGTCTGCAGAAAAGCGAAGGGACCATAGTGATTGACGGGCGGGAGATACAGGGCCTGGACGACAATACGCTCCGCCCGGCAAGGCGGAAGATGCAGATAATCTTTCAGGATCCCTACGGTTCGCTGTCGCCGCGCATGACCGTGCGCGGCATCGTGGGCGAGGGGCTTTTGATACACAGGATAGGCGCGAAAGAGGACCGGGAGGCCCGCGTCCGGGCGGCCCTCGCCGAGGTGGGACTGGGCGACCCGGACTTCCTCGACCGCTACCCCAACGAGTTTTCAGGCGGACAGCGCCAGCGTATCGCGCTGGCCCGCGCCCTGGTGATGGAGCCGGAAATCCTTGTGCTGGACGAGCCGACATCCAGCCTGGACCGCGCCACCCAGTTTCAGGCGGTGAAGCTGCTCCGCGCCTTGCAGGAGAAACACGGCTTCTCCTACATTTTCATCAGCCACGACCTACGCATCGTGCGCAGCCTCTGCCATTCGCTTTTGATCATGAAGGCTGGCAGGATAGTCGAGGCCGGCCCGGCGCAGGATATATTCGCCTCTCCCCGCCACGAATACACGCAAAGCCTCCTGGCCGCCGCGTTTTCATAAGCCGGCGTCCGTCACGTTAGGAACTGTACAGTTCCTTAGGCTGCCCGTAATGAGGATTTTCGCATTGTTTGTGCCCGCCTTCAGCAGCCTTACCCGATTGGCCGTATCCACCCGTGCAGACCCTTGCATGGCGGGGCGGGCGCTTATTGCGTTAAGATATAACCCCCCGTCCGCCGGTTTTTCTAACGGCGCCTGGCGCCCCTGCGCTCCTGGCAGTTGTACCTCTATCCGGGTATTTCCCTCAAAATTTTCGTAACGGTTGTGTTTTTAATTTCTCCATGCCTTGGGATGGGAATTTTCTTTCCGGAATTCTGATGTATAAAAATATCATGTTTTGCCCCGTGATTATAAAAAACGACGCCTCTGTCTTTAAGGATTTTTATAAAATCGCCGCGTTTCAACCGGCAACCTCTAAAACGCCTTTATGTTCTTTTACTTCTAACGTGCCGTCCAGAATCCAGTCGTAAATTTCCTTGAGCGCGTCTTCAAAATCCTTAAGATTTTCTCCCTGAGTGGTGTATTCAGGATAATCGTCCAGATGACCTACGTAAAACCCATCGTCTATTACGTAGGTATATTTAAGTTTCATGGTTTCCTCCTCACTTTTACTGTATGCATAAAACCGCCTGTAAAGCAAGATGGAAGCCAGGAATCCCTGTCCACGGATTTCACGGATTACCACAGATTCAAGGACAAATCCGCTCCAAAAATCAGTGAAATCAGAGGCGCCAGGCGCCCCTGCTCAAAAAAAGGCGCCTGACACCCTTTCTAGGCGCCAGGCGCCCTTTCTCAAGGTGCTGGAAGTTCGGGAAGTTTGGGAAACCCAAGCATAATAACAAGAACGCCGGTGTGGCTTATATTAAAGTCGATTAAAATTGCGTCAGAAGGACGTCTAATGCTGTCCGTGTGGGAGCTAGGGCCGCGATAGTCTCCGTAAATATCAGGATCAAAGACATAGCCGGAGAATGGAATTAGGCTTATAGTGGCCATATATATCCCGCCGGGTTGAAAGGGATCGGAATCCGTTTCATTTTCGGGTGCATTTTGGGCGTTATTCTGCCAAATTATGTGCCCGTAATACCCAAGCAAAGGCACGACGAAGTCCGTTACCTTCTTCTCTCCGGCTTTCGGGGTATAAGGCCTCAGATCTATTCCATAGCCTATCATCGTCGCCGGCGTTTTCTTAAAGTTAATCGTTACCGTGAGGTTCTCGCCATCGGCGGCAAATTCCGGAATCCCATCGCTCTTTATATGGGTAACGGGACCGACACCGCTGTCAAATGTATAGCCCGTAGCGGGGATCAGGGTTACCATGGCCGTATAGGCCGTGTTCGCCGCGAAGGCGCCGACATGGGGGGCGTCCCCTTTTTTCCACTCCACGGTCCCGTTAAAGGGCGTTCCATACGTAACATACAAGTCCGTCTCCGGATACGCCCCTGCCGCCGGAGCCGGAAGATTCAGGCTCAGCTCTATGGGGCCGCTTATCAGGAAGTTGTCCTTAGCGTCAAAGGCAATCGTTACCACATTGGAGTCCGCGTCATAAACAACCGAGGAGGCCCCGTCATGGTCAAAGGAATTGGCCGCCACGCCGGTAAAGGTATAGCCCGCCGCGGGGGTCATGGTTATGGTCGCCGTATAAGCCGTGCCCGCCGCAAAAAGGCCGCCCGCCGGGCTCCAGCTTACCGTCCCGGTGTACTGGGAGGTATAGATAGCCGGCATGGGCGTGCCGCCGCTTACCGGCTTGGCCAGATAGGGGGTAAGGTCCACCAGGGATACCTGCTGGAGGGCCGCCGCCGCCGTCGTCGCGTCAAAGGCAACCGTTACCACATTGGAGGCCGCGTCATAAACAACCGAGGAGGCCCCGTCATGGGC
>JAISLM010000063.1 GCA_031290855.1 Spirochaetaceae bacterium | reverse complement strand
GGAAGTTTATAATATCGTCTGGTTTAATACCAAATCTTTGTAGGCTTTGCCTTACGTGAGCCGCGGCAAGCGCGAACCGAAGGTTCGGCGGGGTATTAAACCAGACTTTGCGAATAAAGAGGGCTGGACAGCGTTAGGAGGCGCTGTCCTCAACGCGGCTTTCAGCCGCCAGAACATCCACCGTCTTTAGGCGGCGGATGTTCTGTTTCCCTTTACATAAATCATATAAGAAGAATGGGTGATAAGTAACGATGGGAGAGCTGGCTATTTTCCTGGGAGCCGGACGGAGTTTGTGATGCTCACCGAGCGGCGGTGAGTCGCAAAATACCGGGCTCAACGCGCAGCGTTGAGCCCGGTACGTAGTTATTTAATCCACTTGATGCTTGCCCTGCCGTTTCCGTAGCTTCCCGACAGTTCGTTTTTCTGGTCGTCTTTCTCCGCGTCGGAAGTTATGTAGCTTGTGCCGCCGCCGCCGGAGGCGGGATCGGCGTCTACCGTAATCGCGCCGCCGCCGTAGTAACCGCCGCCGCCGCCCGCGGGTCCTTCCCAGGTTTTGCTGCTGTTATGTACCGCGTTGACACCCCTTCCGTCCTTGTTGCTCGTGCTAAAGAGGGTTCTATTCTCTTGCTTGCCGCCCGTGGAGTATCCGGGGCCGCCCGCGTTGCCGCCGCGCATTCCGGGCCAACTGCCTTTTATCTCTCTGCCCTGCGCCGCGCCTCCGCCTCCCCCCGCAACAAGGATCCGCTTATCGAGCGTGGAGTCGTAGATATCCGCGTAAGGGCCGATGTTCCCCTGCTTCTTTTCGGTGTATCCCTTTTTTAAGAGGCGTACGTCGGTAGACCCTCCGCCGCCTGAGCCGCCGGCGAAGTCCGGCTTGTCATACTTGTTCCCGTTTTTAAGCTGATAGGATTTGTCGCCATTTCCGCCGTTGGGAAGCCCGCCCTTCTTGCCAAGGTGGTAATTCGTACTGTTCTTCGTGAAATGCCCCGTCGTTGGGTTGTATATCGCGCTGCCTTCTCCCTCGCCGCCCACGAAAAACTTAAGCACGTCGTCTTTGGATAGCTTCAGCCGGGCCTTCACGTAAGCTCCGCTTCCGCCCAGTGCCGTTTTGTTGTTCCTCGACCAGACCGCGCCGCCGGACGCGCCCCAAAGTTCGATTTCGTAGAGGCCGTCCGCCGCTATAGTTACCGAGGTGTATTTATATTTCCCGTCCGCCGGATAGCCGATCGAAGCCGTCGTGGATACAAATCCGCCGTTGGACTGAACTGCGAGCCTTGTCGCCTCGTCCGCAAGCAGTTCCGCTATTTTGGCTTTCTTCGCCGCCATTTTTTCGACATCGTACAAGACGAATTTGATCTCTACGGGGGCGTCCTTCCCTCCATCCCCTTCTTCCACGGTATCCTCTGTCTGCATTCCTTCCATTCCCGAAAGATCGATCTCCGCTTTTTTCTCCTCACCGGCCAGCAGCACCTCCGCTTCGCTGACCAGTTCCTGCAACTCTTTAAGTTTCGCGTCGCTGGAAACGGAACCCAAGACGTAGTCGTCCACGTAATCGGGATTCTTGCCGGCCTGCCTAATGTCGTCTATCTGGGTTTGCAGGTCGACTTTGGCTCTGGCAAGCTCCGGGTTCTCCGTCCAGGCCGCGACAAGGGTGATGTACGCGCCGTTTCTTTTTTTGAGTTCTTTATCCAAAATCACATTCCAGCTGCGGGTGTCAAACGGATCGTCGGGCCCGCCGGAAAAAGTGACGGGAGAAACCGGTTTGCCTGTCACTTTCCAGTTTGTAAAAATGAATCCCGAACGGACGGGAACACTGAAGTAATCCACCCACTCCCCATTTGCCATGCGTTGGTTGATAAAGTACTTGTACTTTACGTCTCCGGTTACGCGGTATACCGGATGATCGGCGGAATATGTCGTTTCATCGGGCGCTTTCAATCCTTTGGGATCTTTTTTATAATCGTAGCTGTCGAATTTCTCGTCAGGAAACGTATCCTTCAGGTACTTAATAAAATCGCTTTCGCTTATCGATTTACCTTTCACGTCTAACCATTCGACAACAGGTGTTTCCTCGAAAGCGAGTGGTACGTTGATCGATTTAGCCGGCGTATTACTTCCTCCGGCTTCGGAAGAAAACATTCCGCCCAGTTCGTTTCCCGTACCGGCAATAAATGTCGCGAAAACACCTTCTTTTACTTTGCCCTTACTGGCGTGTGTAACTGCTGAATCCAAACCGTCTCCGGTGCCATCTTCGCATGACGCAAAAAGTGCGGCGAGCGCGATTATGGACATAATAATACAATTAAAATTCTTTTTCATTGTTTTTCCTTATTAATTAAAAATATGATATCAACTATCGATTCGATATTTAAAATCTAGGAATTTCTTTTATAAGAGTCAAACGAACCTCCCCGCCGCAAGCGGCGGGGTATTAGCCCCTACTGCGAATAACATAAAAGCTACCTTAGATTTATATGAAAAAGCGGGCCTTAGTCCGGTTAGACCGTTTTTTCGGAAGCTTTTCCCAAAACCAATCGGGTTTTGGGAAAAGCCCGCTATTATGCACAAAACTGCTGTTTAACACAGTTATAGCGTAAGTGTATGCCGTTTTTTCGTTTAATGATTCGTAAGAAATTGATATTTTAACGTCGATCATACGTTATATTTGGTATAATTTTTTTTAAAAAGGTAAAGCAAATTTGAATATGGCGTATAAATAATATGTATGAAAACTTTTTCAAAAAGATTATATTTTCTAAAGGAATTATTATTCCCTGTTAATTGTGCCGCATGCGGCGCGGCTCTGCTTAACGGGGCGGAGGCGGGGACGGGACTCTGCGAAGAATGCGCCGGAATGTTTCCGGTAAATTTCGAAAAACGTTGTTCCGTTTGCGGACGTCCACTAATATCCGAACTGGATATATGTATGGACTGCCGTAAAAGTGACGGAAATGCCTACGACAGCATGACCCTGCTGTATCCGTATATAGGCGTTGAACAACAGGTTCTGAAGGCGTATAAATTCGGCAGACACAGATCGCTGGCGCGGTTCTTTTCCGAAAAAATAATGAGCGCCCTTGGCCTTTTGCCTTGCGTAAAATTTTCGCCGCTGGAAGTGCCGTGGATACCTGTGCCGCCCAGAGCGGGCAAGTTAAAGACGGCCGGCTGGGACCAGGTGGAACTGATAGCCAAAACGCTGGAAAGGCTCTATCACGTTCCGGTGTTACGCCGCCTAAAACGGCTGGCCTCTAAAAGTCAAAAAGAACTTGGAAAAGCGGAACGTATGACGAATCTGAGCGGCCGCATAATTTGTTCGGGCAAGGCTCCGGAAGAAGCGGTACTCTTAGACGATGTTTTTACGACCGGCGCGACGATGAATGCCTGCGCCGGGGCGCTCAAGAGCGCGGGCGCAAAAATGGTTCACGGGGTATGTTTGTTTTACGATTGACGCGGAGTCGGCATACGGCTTTTACGGGGCGCTGTAATTTTATCGGTTTATCCGGCAAGATTTATCTGTATGCGAACATCGGACAAGGAACCCCGCATAATCTATCAGGGCGGCGAATACCTTGTGCTGTACAAGCCGCCATTGATGCACAGCGCGTCGCTCCTGCCGGACGAGCGGGGGACGCTGTCGGCCTGGTGCGCGGAACACTTCCCGCAGTTCCTTTCGGTACGCGGGAAAAAGGCGGTCGAGGGGGGCCTTTTGCACCGGCTTGATTACGAGACGGGCGGGCTGGTTTTTGCCGCCCTTACGCAGCCGGTCTTCGACGCTATGCTGCGCCAACAGGAAGAGGGGCTTTTCGTGAAAGATTACGAGGCCATAGCCTGTAAAAAGGATCACGGGCTTCCCGGCTTCCCGCCCCGTCCGCCGGTTCCCCCCTTCCCCGTGCACGGGGAAGGGGACGGCGGAGAAAGCCGCTTTCGGCTGGAATCGGGCTTCCGCTGTTACGGCGCGGGGAAGAAAGCGGTGCGTCCCGTTTCGCCCTGTAGTAAGTCCGGACGGCCCGCCGTCTATCAAACGGAAATTCTGGGCGTGGAAATGACAGGCGAGGCGCTTTGGCGGGTTAGCCTGCGCCTTGCGCGCGGTTTCCGCCACCAGATACGCTGCCACCTTTCATGGCTGGGCTTTCCGATACTGGGGGATCTTCTTTACGGGGGCAAAGCAAGCGCCTCGCCGCTCGCTTTGCGGGCCGTCGGGCTCAGCTTTTTCGATCCGCCAAGCGGCGCGCCGACACGCTTGAGCCTTTCCGTCAAAAACGGTGGGGCGATGCTCCTATGACATTAACGCCAGATGAACCATAGTAATATCGAGGCCGCCGCCGTTGTTATCAGGGTGAACGGGCCGCCTATTTTAAGCCAGCCTGTAAAATTCAGGGGTATGCCTTCTTTTTTCAGGATGCCGACGGCGACTATGTTGGCGGACGCGCCAAAGGGGGTGAGGTTCCCGCCTAGGCACGAGCCTACCAGCAGCGCGAACATATACAGTTCCGGCGCTATGCCCATACCGAGGGCGAGCGTCTTTGACACGGGCAGCATCGCGATGATGTACGGCACATTGTCGATAAAGCCTGAAATTATCACGGACACGGCAATGATCACTACAAAACCGGCCAGAAGATCGCCGTTTACAATGCCGCTCAAAAACCCGGCAAAATCGTACAGCAGGCCGGTATCGGAAAGCGCCCCTATCACCACAAAGATGCCGATTAGGAACAGTATCGTTTCCCAGTCGAGGCCAAGCAATAGCTTCTTTACCGCCGCGCCGCTCTCCCTGCGGACAAACGCATACCAGAGGACACCCGCGACTCCGAGCGCCAGAACCAGAAGACCGGCGGCCAGCGTCACGCCGGAGCTAAAAATAAAAGAACAGGCCGCAAGGCCGGCAATCATCAGTATAAGAAGCGCCGACGGCACCGGCGACACTATATTTTCACTGTCAACGGAAATCTTTTGCCGTCCTCTTTTCAAAAAAATAGCGTAAAAAAAGACGGCCCCCGCCAACATCCCCGTCTGTATGGCAAAAAAAATTGAAGGCCGCCCGTCAATGAAAAAGAAGTCGTTGAAACCGTAATTCGCGTAACTGGCAAAGATCATCGAGGGAGGATCGCCTACCAGCGTCGCCGTGCCCTGCAAGTTCGCCATCACCGCAAGGCCGGCCATAAAAAAAGACGGGTTCATGTTTATCTTTTTTGAAAAGGCAAGAGCGATAGGCGCCATCACTAGAACGGTCGCGACGTTCTCTACAAAGGCGCTTATCAGACCGGTTATGACAAGGATAAAGACGATAGCTGTCCCAGCGTTGGGAGAAACGTTGATAATGCCGTCGGCGATGCGGGACGGAACACGGGAATAGATGAACAGTTCCGCAATCGCCAGGCTGCCTATGTATATCAACAAAATATTCCAGTTTATATGCCGCGTAAGCGCTTCAAGCGGACTTGCGGCCCCCAACAGCACGACAAGGACGGCGGCGGAGATAGTTATATATGCTTTTTTTCGCGGAAAAATTATTACCGCCGCGTACATCACACAAACTATTGCGAGCGTTATCCATGAAAGCATCTGTGTTTAACTACCGGTTTTATAAATCTTTGCCAAAGTTTCGACCGCGTGGCGACGGACCGGACTCACATACGAAGGGTTCAGTGAAATATACGACAAAGTACTGTAAATCCAGGGGTTTTTCGCACCGGCACCCCCTGAAAACGCGAGGCAGGAATCTATTACGGAAATAGCCAGGGCGTTGTCCGGCATCATGCTGTCATACCTTTTAAAAACATAAAGTATTACGTCCAGCGTGTAACTGTTTTCGTCAAACCCGTGTTTGGTCAGGGCGCGAACCGCCTCCGTAACGACAGAAGGTTCATTTTCAGCCAGCAATACGCGGACCAGAGTCGTTACCGCGGAATCTCCTTTCAAATCGCCAAGATATTCAACCGCCTTTATCCGTATATCGGGGAAGTTATTTGCCGTCACCCCTTCCGCCCTTATCCTGTGAAGGACACCTTCAAGTGCCATGTAGGACAGTATCTCCTGTATCTCGGCGGAAGGATTCCCTTTGTCTATCGTTTGTCTGATGTATTTAAGCGCGGCAAGTTTTGTGTCACGGTCGATGGATCTCGCCTGTTCGCTGATGATCATCATCTCGACGGATTTCTGCAAATATGTTTCCTCCACAGACAAATCCTGCGCGGCGGAAATTACACCGACAAAAACAGATAAAACGATAATTAATATTTTTTTGTTATTCGTTACATTCATTCCATTCTCCTTCAATAATAAAAATGATTAGCGCGTGAAATTCGGCATAACAATTTTCCAGCCGTTTTGTGTCTTTTCAAGATCGTATAAAACAATACGTCTGCCGTCACGGATATTTATCGCTTTTACCCTGTTTTCACCCGTGAATTCGATCTCGTCTAAACGATCGTTTGAACGGGACGGTACGATAACGTGAATAAAGTAATCGTAAGAGTCCGACAGAACTATTTTTTTTGCGGCAAGTATTTTTGATTTGGAAATCTCCCGCAAATAATCCGGAGAGTTTATGTACTGATAGTATTCGCTATCAATGTACCTCATCCATACTTCGTAACGTCTCGCTTTGATTATTGAATTTAATTCCCGTATAAACTTGTAAAGCTCTTGTTTGGTTTGCCGATAGACTTGCGGCATAACCGAAACAGTACCAAACTCCGCCGTTTCCGCCTGAACAAGTTCCTCGCTTTCATTATCATTCACCGGAGGCGGAGTCTGATCAAACTCCGCCGTTTCCGTCCGAACAGGCCCTTCAACAGCTTTGCTTTCGGCTTGATCTTCAGGCACGGCGGGCGCGGTTCGCGATTTGGGAATCGCGCACGAAACGGCCAAAACAGCGGTAAAAAACAACGCAATGTTGAATTTGTACCTCCCCATAGTTAAAATATACCGCCCGCCCCAAAGCCGGGTCAACATATAAGGCGTCGACCGGCCGCACGATGTCGATTTACTTATCGACAAAATCGCAAGAAAAGTGAAGTGTCGATTCGTTTGGCGGTGGACCTAAACGAAATCCGCCGCGACAAAGCAAGATGCCGTCCGGTAATATGAATCGACGGC
This sequence comes from Spirochaetaceae bacterium, assembly GCA_031290855.1. GTDB lineage: Bacteria > Spirochaetota > Spirochaetia > Treponematales > Breznakiellaceae > JAIRMY01. The sequence continues at coordinate 6,216 of JAISLM010000063.1, read as the reverse complement.
CCCGCTGGATATTATCGGTATCAAAGTATATATTTCAGGACGGTGCGCCTGGTAATAATTAGTAATAGCAGACGAAGAAGAGGGGAGGGGGCGGTAATGAGCCTCCGCGCGGCAAGCGCGAACCGAATGTTCGGCGGGGTATTAAACCAGACTTTGCGAATAAAGAAGTGACAGGGGGAACAGAATGAACGGTTTTACGCATTTTGACGGAAACGGAAACGCGGTGATGGTTGACGTGGGGGGAAAAATGACGACACGGCGCAGGGCGGTGGCGCGGGGGATAATCAGATTGGGCGTGGATACGCTTGCCGCGATAAAGAACGGCACGTCAAAGAAGGGCGACGTGCTGGGCGTCGCCCGTATAGCCGGCATCATGGCGGCAAAAAAAACCTCCGCGATAGTGCCTCTGTGTCATCCGATCTCGTTTGACGCCTGCACGATTGATTTTAACATACTCGAAGACGGCGCGGCGGAAGAACCGGCGATAGAGGCGGTGTGTACCGTAACGCTGTCGGGGACCACCGGCGCGGAAATGGAGGCCCTGACCGGTGTTTCGGCGGCGCTGCTTACCGTTTACGATATGTGCAAGGCGATTGAGCGCGGCATGGTGATCTCCGACATAAGGCTACAGGAAAAGTCCGGCGGCAAAAGTGGACTTTGGCAACGCAATAATACCAAATCTTTGTAGGCATTGCCTTACTTGAGTCGCGGCAAGCGCGAACCGAAGGTTCGGCGGGGGGTGGGGTAAACCAGACTTTGCGAATAACGAGTAATGAGCAACGATGTCTCGTCCTGGATTAAAGTTGACACATGGGGGGCGAAAGATGAAAGATGTGGTAAGATACAGCGAGGCGTTTGGGCTCCGGCTTGCGGGGGATGTGGCGAGCGGGAAATACGCGAACCTTGAAGATGCAAGGCGCAGGAACGGGATCCGTGGAGGTCCGGGCTGGGCAAGCGAATGGGCCTCCGTGCGGCAAGCTCTAAACATGGCCCGCAAAAATTTTACCTGATGAAAAGCTCCCCCGCCGCGCCGCCGGAAGGGCCTTTCCGCTTCGGCTCCTTCCACTTTTTCTCCGTATGTTGAAGCAAAACGCTGGCAAGCGCCCATATATTTACATGAGACATTTAAGAATGCTGAAACAGGGCGTGTGGTACGAAATCAGTACCCGCGTCAACAACAGGGAACCCCTGTTCCGATGGGGTCAGGCCCTGGCGCTGTTCGACCGGGTGTTCCGGGAGACCGCGCACAGGTTTGTCTTCGCGGTCCGGGGCTTAAGTCTTGCCGGTGACCGGCTGGCCTTTTACCTCAGGCCCGCGGACGGGTTCGAGCTGCCGGCGATAATGAAATGGCTGAAGCAGACCTTCGCCCAAAGGTACAACCGGGACAATGGACGGACTGGGCACCTGTGGGGTGACCGGTACCGGTCGCGGATCCTGGAAGGGGAGCCGCCGGACGGCGGGGAGGAGGCGGCGGGAGTCCCGCCGGCCCGTGGGGTCAGACCCATAATCAGGCAACGCCTCGCCGGACGCGCGGCGGCGGGGGGCCTATCGGCCCGCAGGGTCAGACCCCACAGCGGGAAACGGGCGGCCGGGCCCGCTTTTTTCCGCCTATACCCCCTTTCCGCCGTCCCGGCCCCCGGATAAGCGGCATAATCCGCCCGGCGAACCGCAGCCTTCGCCATTTCCTCCCCAAAGTGAACCGGCCCAGGGGGATACGTCTGCCCTGAAATCCGAATTACGGGCCAGGTTTAGGGCAAGCGCAAAACAAAGGTTCTGCGGGGGGTTAAACCAGACTTTGCGAATAAGGGTGTAGGGTGGATTTCTCCGTCCCTCCTTCATTCCACCTTATTGATGCCCGTGCGGACAGGCTATCACGAGAAGTACTTTACGCCGCCTTCGAACAGGTTTTGTATTTTGTTGCCGCCGACGTTTTTGTACAGGTGCGCGCCGCGCCGCTCGCTGTGGGCCATCTTGCCTAGGACGCGGCCGGAGGGGTCGCTGAGCGCCTCCGTCGCCATCATGCTGCCGGCTGGGTTAAAGCGCGGGTCCATGCTCGCCCTGTCCTCTGTGTCTACGTACTGGGCTGCTATCTGCCCGGCGGCGGCGAGGCGGGCGAGGCATGCGGAGTCGGCGACGAAGCGGCCTTCGCCGTGGCTTACCGGTATCGTGTGGATTGCGCCGGCTTCCTCGCACAGGAACCACGGCGAGAGTACGGAGCAGAGCCGTGTGCGGGCGAGGAAGCTTTGGTGGCGGCCTATCGTGTTGAATGTCAGCACGGGGTCGCCCTCCTTTATCTCCGTTATTTTTCCTAAGGGCACGAGGCCGAGTTTCACGAGTGCCTGAAAGCCGTTGCATATGCCGAGGACGAGGCCGTCCCGCACTTCGAGCAGTTCCGCCACCGCGTCAGCGACGGCGGCGCCCCGGAAGAAGGCCGCGATAAGTTTCGCGCTGCCGTCCGGCTCGTCACCGCCCGAAAAGCCGCCCGGTATCACGAGCATATTCGCGCCGCGTATCTTTTCCGCCAGAAGCGCCGCGCTTTTCGCCACGGCCTGCGGCGTGAGGTTCCGTATCACAAAGGTTTCCGCCTCCGCACCGGCGGCGCGGAGGGCGCGGGCCGTATCGTATTCGCAGTTCGTTCCCGGAAACACGGGGATCAGCGCACGCGGCTTCACGCGGGAGGCCTTACGGGCAAGGGGTCTCGCTGTTTTCAGATCAAGCGTCCGCACGGCCTCGTACTCCCGCCCGCGCGGGCGGGAGTACGAGAACAGTGTTTCAAACTTCCCCGTCCATACGTCCAGCAGCGCGTCCAGAGCTATCGTCTCGCCGTTCACGACAAACGCGAAGTCGGCGGTTGTTTCCCCGATCCGTTCCACTGAGAAGCCATCCGCTTCCCCCGCGACGGCCTGTGCGCTAAGGCCGTCGTCCAGTTCGACAAGGAAGGAAAGCGCGGCGTAACGGAAGAGGACTTCCGTATCAGTGTCGCCTTCAAAGTGAAGTCCTATTCCGTTTCCGACGCACATCTTGAAGAGCGCCTCCGCCGCGCCGAAGCGGGAGACAACGTAGACCGAAAGCGCCCGCTTCCCGGCGAGCAGCTTTTCGATCAGTCTGAGCGCGGCGACAAAACTTGCCGCTTCCGGGCGGAGGCTTCCGGCGCGGTATTTCGGCCTTACCCAAAGGACGAGGTGCCCCGCCTTCTTCAATTCGCCGCCTGTCACGTTTGCCGCGTTTGTCGTGGAAACGGCGAAAGACACCAGGGAGGGCGGCACGTCGAGCTTTTCAAAGGAGCCGGACATCGAGTCTTTGCCGCCTATCGCGGCAACGCCCAGATCGAGTTGGGCCTGAAGCGCCCCCAGCAGCGAGGCGAGGGGAAGTCCCCGGCGATCCCTGTCGTTACCAAGGCGCGGAAAGTATTCCTGGAAAGAGAGGTAAACCTTGTCAAGCGGAAAGCCTCCCGCGACGAGGCGGGCGGCGCTTTCCAGCACGGCGAGGTACGCGCCGTCGTAGGGGGAGGCTTCGGAAATGTACGGGTCAAAGCCGGCGGCCATGCCGCCGCAGACGGACGTTTCTCCGTCAACGGGCAGTTTCGCCGCCATGCACTGCGCCGGCGTAAGCTGATAAACGCCGCCCGCCGGCATCAGCACTGTTCCCGCGCCTATCGTCGAGTCGAAGCGCTCGACGAGACCCTTACGGCAGCATACGTTCAGGTCGGGGAGCATAGCGGCAAGGCGCTCTCTGAACGAGCGGCCCCCAGGCGCGAACGGTCCGGCCAGGGCCCGCAACGCGCCGCCGTCCGGACGCCTGATCCGCGCCCTGGCGTGTTTTTCCGCGCCCGCCGAATTCAGGAAGTCGCGGGAAATGTCGGCGATCACCCTGCCGCGCCAGTTCATCACGAGGTGCTTCCCGTCCGTAACGACGGCGACGACCGCCGCCTCAAGGTTTTCCCCGGCGGCGAGGGCTATGAATGCGTCCGCGTCGTTTCTGTCCACGACGACGGCCATCCGTTCCTGGCTCTCGCTGATCGCGAGTTCCGTACCGTCAAGACCTGAATACTTCTTCGGCACGGCGTCCAGGCTGATGGAAAGGCCGCAGGCAAGTTCTCCTATAGCGACAGCCACGCCGCCCGCGCCGAAGTCGTTGCAGCGCTTGATCATCCGGGCCGCCTCCCCGTCGCGGAACAGGCGCTGCAAACTACGCTCGACGGGCGCGTTTCCCTTCTGCACCTCGGCGCCGCAGACAGCGAGACTTTCCGTTTTATGCGCCTTTGACGAGCCGGTCGCCCCGCCGCAGCCGTCCCGCCCCGTCCTGCCGCCTACAAGCAGCACGAGGTCTCCGGAGCGAGGCTCCTCGCGCCTCACGTTGGACAGCGGAACCGCGCCGACGACGGCGCCTATCTCCATCCGCTTTGCCGCGTAACCGGCGTGGTAGAACTCCTCTACGAAGCCGGTCGCGATACCCGCCTGATTCCCGTAACTCGAGTAGCCCTGCGCCGCCGTAGTCACGATCCTGCGCTGCGGCAGCTTGCCGGCGGGCGTATCCTCCACCGGCGTGAACGGGTCGCCCGCGCCCGTCACCCGCATCGCCTGGTAGACGTAGGCCCGCCCCGAAAGCGGGTCGCGTATCGCGCCCCCTATGCAGGTCGCCGCCCCGCCGAAAGGCTCGATTTCGGTCGGGTGGTTGTGCGTCTCATTCTTGAACAACAGGAGCCAGTCCTCCTCCCTGCCGCCGGAATTAAGCTTTACCTTTATAGAGCAGGCGTTGTTCTCGGGGCCTCTGTCCCAGTCTGCAAGGCCGCCCCCCTCCGCCAGATACTTCGCGCCTATAGTGGCGAGGTCCATCAGCGTAACGGGCGCGTCCCCGTGCCCGCGAAGGCGCTTCCGTATGTCCAGGTAAAGCCGGTACGTCCGCCTTATATCGCCGTAAGCGTCGTCCGGCCCGGCGTCCGCCTCGAATTCCACCTCGTCAATGATCGTCGAGAAGGTCGTGTGGCGGCAGTGGTCGCTCCAGTACGTGTCGATCACGCGGAGTTCCGTCACCGTCGGGTTCCTGTTTTCGCCCCGGAAGTAGTTCACGCAGCAGAGAAGATCGTCCTCGTCCATCGCCAGGGAATAGTCCTCGATAAATTGACGGAGGCGCGGCCTTTCGAGTTCCGTGAAACCGCCCAAGACACCGACATCGCGGGGTTCGGGGTAGTCCGTGATCAGCGTTTCTTTTTCGCCTAAATCGGCGCGGCGGCTGTCTACGGGATTGATCAGGTACTTTTCGATCCTGTTTTTGTCGGCTGGGGAAAGCCTGCCGTCAAACAGGTACAGCCGCGCGTTCTCCACACGCGGCCTTTCCCCGTGCGATATAAGCTGGATACATTCCGAAGCCGAGGCGGCCCGCTGGTCGAACTGCCCCGGCAGATATTCGACGGCGCAGACAAACACGGCCTCCGGGCACCGGTAGTAAACCCTGTCAAGCGGCGGATCGCTTAGAACCGTGCGGACGCAGCGTTCAAACAAGTCCCCGTCTATACCCTCGACATCGTAGCGCTGTACGATCCTTGCCCCCGTAAGCCCGGCGATACCTAGAGCCTGAACTAGTTCCGCCCGCAATGCCTCCGCCTCGCCTGAGAAACCGCACTTCTTTTCTATATATACGCGATAAACCATTGCGCCATCTTAGCATTTTTTTACCCTGGTGCCCACCGTGCCGGCGCGAAACGCCAGCGGCTCACCGCCCTGTGGTGAGCTTCACGCAAACCCCAGGCGAAACGGGGCATGGCACACCTGCGTTACCAGTTTACCTCCTCATTTGTAAAGTTTTAGATGTTATGGTGTACTAGTTATTCATTTTTTTTATGAAACGCCGCGCCACGGACGGCGCGGCGGCACTCTTCCCGTCAGCTGTGCGCTTTTAAATAGGCGATATTGGCGTCTATCCCGTCAATAACCGCGCTCATTGGAATTTCCACTTCAAATTTGTTCGTCCTGTCCCACATTTTCACCGAACCGCCGTCTTTTGTGAGTTCTTCAACACGAATCCCGTTGGTCCCGTCATTGCGGAGATAATAATAGCGGCCTGCCGCAAGGTTGACCGTTATACTAGCAAGCTCTTTGCCAGGGTAACGTCATTTAAAAATCCGTGATATAAAGAACGTACCTTGGGAGGGGTAAAGAAGTGGAGGTTACGGAAGGAGACATAGCACGGATGGAGGAGTGCCTCAGGGGGATAAAG
>JAISLM010000062.1 GCA_031290855.1 Spirochaetaceae bacterium | reverse complement strand
GGGTGTCTGACCCCATCCCGGCTTAAATCGTTACACGGTAATGATTTAGAGCACTTAGCCGCCGCGGGCGGCTGTCACCCTTTTCGTACCGGGTGCGATGGAGGAAACCCGCTGGCGGGTGAGGGATGGAAGACGGGGGGCTGGCGGCTACCACGGAACTTACCGGGTGGTCGGGGTGTCTGACCCCATCCCGGCTTAAATCGTTACCCGGTAATGATTTAGAGCACTTAGCCGCCGCGGGCGGATAACGGGTAATTAGTAATGGCGGGCGGAGGCGGCGAATGAGGAGTGAGGGAAGAAAAATGAGAGCGGACAAGAAAGCTTTCTGATTACGCATATCTCGCCCTCCCTCGTTTTTCATCTACCATTACCCATTGCTCATTATTCGTGGCGTGCGTTGACCTTTGGGGCCTGGAAGGGTAGCATTTTTTTATGAACAAACGCGCACTCCTTAGTGTTTATGACAAGACAGGGATAACGGAGTTTGCCGCCGCGCTTGTGGCGGCGGGCTGGGAGCTTGTTTCGACGGGTGGGACAGCGGAGTATCTGCGGCGGGCCGGCTTCGAGGTAAGCGACGTGGCCGGCCTGACCGGATTTCCTGAATGCCTGGACGGGCGGGTGAAGACCCTGCATCCCGCCGTTCACGCCGGTATTTTGGCCCGGCGGGACGAAAAGACGCACCGGGATACGCTGGAAAAGCTCGGCCTGCGGACGATTGACCTTGTGGCCGTCAACCTTTACCCCTTCTTCCAGAAAATTGCCGACCGGACGCCGCCGGACGAGTTGATCGAATTCATCGATATTGGCGGGCCGGCCATGCTGCGTTCCGCCGCGAAAAACTTCAAGGACGTGATCGTGCTCTGCGACCCGGACGACTACGGCGTCGTGATCGAAAGCCTTTCATCTGGCGGCGGCGGCCTTGAACTCCGCAAATGGCTGGCCGGCAAGGTCTTCAACCTCACTTCCGCCTACGACGCGGCGGTCGCACGATACCTGTCGGGAGAGGACGCCGCCGCCTACTACGCGCCTTCCCTCCGGAAAGCGGCGACGCTCAGGTACGGAGAGAACCCGCAGCAGGAGGCCGCACTGTACCTCCGCACGGATGGGCGTGGCGCGATGTGCGGCATGAAGCGGCTCGGCGGCAAAGACCTCGGCTACAACAACTACCGCGACGCAGACCTCGCGTGGAAGGCGGTCACCTCCTTCGGCCTTGCGTACGGCGGCCTTGCCCCGCTGGGGGAGGAGGAGGCGCGGCTCCTCGGTGTAGAGTCGCCGCCCGCGCCGGCGGCCTGCGTTGCCGTCAAACACAACACGCCGTGCGGGGCGGCGCTTGGGGAAGACGCGGCGGAGGCCTTCAACAAGGCTTATGCCTGCGATCCGGTGTCGATCTTCGGCGGCATTGTCGCGTTCAACCTGCCTGTTGACGCCGCCGCCGCCCGAAATCTCCGTTCAGTCTTCCTGGAACTGGTGATAGCGCCGGCCTACGACGGGGAGGCGCTGGAGATACTGCGCGAAAAGCCTAATCTGCGCGTGCTGTTGGCGACTTCCCCGCCCTGCGAAAGCCTGGAATGCGCGGGCGTTGACGGAGGGCTTCTCGTGCAGGGCGTGAACCGGAGGCTTCTGGAAAAGTGGGAACCCGTTACAAAGACGCCCGTGGACGGCGGCGACATTCCCGATATGCTTTTCGGCCTGCGTGTCGCAAGCTGGGTCAAATCAAACGCGATAGTCGTGGTGAAGGCCCTGAGCGCCGTCGGTATAGGCGGGGGGCAGACAAACCGGATATGGGCTGCGGAACACGCACTGCGCCAGGCGCGCCGCAAAGGGGCGGGTCTTGAGGGGGCGCGGGTACTGGTGTCGGACGCCTTCTTCCCGTTTCCGGACGTGGTGGAGGCGGCGGCGAAGGCCGGTATCAAGGCTATAGTCCAGAGCGGCGGCTCGAACAACGACGGCCTGTCGATAGAAGCCTGTGACAGGCACGGTATCGCGATGGTCTTCACCGGTATACGCTGCTTCAAGCATTAAATGATGAAACAAAGCCCGCAAACGCCGATTCCGCTTTCCCCCTCCTCCCGCTGCTTCGTGTTTCGCGGGGCGGAGATACTCATCCCGCCCGGCGCGGATCTGCGGCGCTTACTGGAGGGAGTTTCGGCGGATAAGGTGCGGGCGGCCTTCAAGCCGGAGGAAATCGAATACCTAGAGGTACCGCTCCTCGACAGAAGCGCCGCAGTGCCGTGCTTTTCGCTCTACAGGTGCGTCCTCCCGCCGCCCGGCTGGGAAAGCGTCTCCCTCCGCGCGCTAGTCTCAGGCGGCGTTCCGGAGGCGGCGGCGGAGGCCGTACCGTACTGCGGCGCGGGGCCGTCCGCCCTGTCAACCGTCTTCCGCGCCTGCCATGTGATGCAGTGGCTTTCCGATTCGGTATTCTGCGGAAGCTGCGGAAGCCGTAATAAAATCCCTACGCCGGAGCTTGCCCGCGTCTGCCCCGTCTGCGGCAGGGTCGAGTACCCGCGCCTGTCGCCCGCGATCATCGTCAGGATATGCAACAGGGACGGCGAGATACTGCTTGCCCACGACAGGAAGTTCGTCGGGAACATCTACAGCCTTATAGCCGGTTTTTGCGAGGCGGGAGAACGGCTTGAGGATACGGTGGAACGGGAAGTTTTCGAGGAGGTTGGGCTCGGCGTAAGAAACATCCGCTACGTCGGATCGCAGGGCTGGCCCTTCCCGAATTCCCTGATGATAGGCTTTGCCGCCGACCACTCCGGCGGGGAGATACGCTGCGACGGCGTGGAGATAGAGGACGCCCGCTGGTTCGGTCGCGACAGCCTCCCGGAACTCCCCGGCCACGGCTCTATATCCCGCTTCATGATAGAAGAGTGGCGGGCGGGCTAGCCCTCCCCGTCCTTCACGCCAAAAAAAGGCCGTAACGAAAGCGCTTAGCTTTCATTACGGCCTTCGCCTTTTCCTCTCGGATTAAGCGCCGCTCTACTTCGCGGCGGCGGCGATCACATGGCTTACAAGGTTGGCGCTTGTTACAGAGCCTACGCCGCCCGGCACCGGGCTTATGCCCGCGACGATCGGCTCGACCTCTTCGGTCTTCACGTCGCCGCAGGTACCTTTCTCGCCGTTGGGCTTCGCGTTCACGCCCACATCGATCACGTACTGTCCCGCCCTGAAGCATTCCTTACCGACGCTCCATGCGCGGCCCATCGCGACCACCACCACGTCGGCGGCCTGCACCTTCTCAGGAAGGTCCTTGGTCTTGGAATGGCAGATCGTTACCGTACCGTTCTTCTTCAGCAGCAGCATAGAAACCGGCTTTCCGATCACGGTGCTGCGACCCAGGACGACAACGTTCTTGCCGGCGATCTCGACCTTGTAGTGGTCAAGTATCTTGATCACCGACTCGGCGGTACAAGGCGGATAGCCGGCGCCGGTGTCCGAGTAGATGCCCGCCATCGAGCCGTCCGTGATACCGTCCATATCTTTGGACGGCAGCAACGCGGCACGGGCCGCGTTGTCGTCAATCTGCTTGGGCAGGGGCCGGAACAGTAGAACGCCGTGCACGTTCTTGTCCTCGTTTACGGTCTTAATCACCTTGAGCAGTTCCGCCTGCGGCGCGTCTTCGGGCAAAACATAGGTTTTTACCTCAACGCCGACCGCCTCGCAATTCTTTGTCGCGCCCTTCTCGTAAGAAATATCGTTAGGCTTCTCTCCCATACGGATAATTCCCAGCGTCGGCTTGATTCCCTTGGCCTTGAGAGCCTCGACATCCTTCTTCATCTGCTCCTGCATCGCAGCCGCAACATCTTTTCCACTTAACAACATAACAAACTCCTATTTAGCAATCTTTGAACCCCGGGAAGCCAGATGAAACTCGCTCCCGCAGGCAAAATTGAACTGAAGCAACGCTTCATTGGTTCACTTTTTTAACTGGCCCTTTACGTCCGCGAATACCTTGTCGGCCAGAGCGCCGTATTCTTTTATCAGCGCGTCCGCGTCGGCGTTGATCTTGTCCGCCCATGCGCGGTCAGTGGAAGCCTTCGTGTTGATGAACACGTTGAGGCTCGCCCCGTCCAGCGCCGCCTTGCAGAAGGTGACGCCCACGCCCGCGTCGCTGACGGCGAGCTTGCTGCCCTTCTCGGCAAACTGCTCGCAGATCTTTATCGCCTCCGCGCACTTCTTCATTATCTCGAAAGGCGTCGCGCAGGCGTCCTTCAGACATTTTTCCATCACGCGGGCCTTTTCAGCCTTTTCAGCGTCCGTGTTGGCCGGCAGGCCGTAAGCCCTGGAAAGCGGCTCGAAATCCTCCGCATCCTTGTCTATGAGGGCCAGAAACTCTTTTTGCAGCCTGTCGCAGTCTTTTTGCAGTTTGATGATCTCAGGCTCGACATCGGCGTACTTCTTCTTGCCGACGGTAAGGGAGCCGACCATGTTGCCGAGCGCCGTTCCGACCGCGCCCACCAGCGCCGCCGCCCCGCCGCCGCCCGGAACCGGCGCCTTGCTTGCCAGCACGGATACAAAGTCCGGAATTGCTTTTGCGGAAATACTCATTGAAACCTCCAAATAATGGTAAGGATTAGAAATTGAGGACGAGAGCGCCCATCCCTTTTATAGTATAGCAAAAGAACTGTTTCGTAAAGGAAAAACTCAAGTACCCGCGTCTTTATTAGCAGTGGGGTCTAATAACCCGCCGAACCTTAGGTTCGCGCTTGCCGCGCGGAGACTCATTAGCGGTGTGGTCTGCTCCCCCGCCCTTTAGGGCGCTTGGATATAAATAACACCGAGGCTTTCCCAAAACTTCAGTTTTTGGGAGACAAGCTTTGCTTGGGAGACAAGCTTTGCTTGGGAGACAAGCTTTGCTTGGGAGACAAGCTTTGCTTGGGAGACAAGCTTTGCTTGGGAGACAAGCTTTGCTTG
>JAISLM010000061.1 GCA_031290855.1 Spirochaetaceae bacterium | reverse complement strand
CTTACCAAAGAGGACCTAATCCTCAAATTATCCCCGTATGGCGTTAAATCCTTAACGTCAATCAACCGCCTTCTTAGGGAGCAGGGTCTTCCCGCAAAATACCTTACCCCCCGCAAAATCTTTTTTAATGAAGCGGAAATTGATGTGTGGTTATCCCGCCGCAATGAAGGGGTATCTAAAGCAAATACTACCCGTATGAAGATTTTAAGGGCCCAGCGAAAGGCACGGAAAGACACTAAGAAAGAAGGGGAAATCCCGCAAAAATTGGGTATTCCCTTGTCCGTCGAGGCTAAGCCCTTTAAAAAAGCGGAGGCATAAAATGATAAAATGCCTAACCGAAAATGAATCCCGCCTTGTCTTAACATTCCTAAAGCAACTGCGGAATTGTTTCGATAGGGACGGGAAACTGGTAGAGGAATACTACCAGAATGTTTTCCTTTTTAATCTTGACAAAGAGGAAAAAGAAGCATTCGACCATCTGTTAAAAAAAGGGGTTTGGTAAAATGATATAGGGGGATATTCGGGCTTGTAATTTATTTTGTGTAAACGGTACATTATAGGGGAACCCTGTCTTCCCCGTAAATGACGGCAAATTGATTGAGGGCCGCCCCCCAATCCCGTATGGGCATGGCCCGCTTTTTTGAAATGTTTTTCAAGCCCGTTAAAGATCAATTTCATGGCAGCCCAGTCATTAGGAAACGACCGGCGGTGTCTGATGATTTTTTGTTTTAGCGAAAAGGGGCGGCTGCCCAGAAACAGAAGCTAGCCAAAAAGTGCTTAAGTTGTTATGGTTGGATTTTGAAATGTCTAAGCACGTCTATTTCATGCAAAATCGGCGGGCGAGACTTACGGGCAAGCGGCTGGTATACGGCAGCGGACTGCGAATCGGAATTATTGACCTTTTCCCGGTAAAAACGTATATTCTGCATATACGGGCAGATATGGCATCGATTGGGAGCAATCAGTTGCCTGGGCTGTCGAATTAAATCAATTATAAAAAGGTTGCTATGTCAGAGGATAATCGGGAAAACCTGAACAAAATGCCGGGCAGTGATGCGGAAGCGTCCGCGTCCGGCTGCGAATTTGACGATGCCGGGGCGGAGAATTCTACGCTGCCCGGGGCTGTTGCGGGAAAAGCTGCGGATAGCGGCGGTGCCGGCGGGCAGGGAAGCGCGAAGGATGCTTTCGGGGACGAATCCGAAGAAAGCGATCCCCGGCAGAGAGTCGAGGACCTGGAGCGTAAACTTGCGGAATTGAACGATCAGTACCTGCGGAAGGTCGCGGATTTTGAGAATTTCCGCAAGCGTATCGTCAAGGAAAAGCAGGAGGCGATTGAATTCGCGAATCAAAGTTTGCTGCTCGATCTGATAGCGACGCTTGACAACTTTGACCGCGCGATAAGTGTCGCCGGTTCGTCGGCAAAGACCGAGGCTGATTTCGACGCTTTCCTTGACGGTATCAGCATGATAGAAAAGGGGCTTCTGGGGCAGCTTGAGAACAAGTGGGGGCTTAAACGTTTCGACTCGACGGGCGCGCCCTTCGACCCGATCCGCCACGAGGCCGTGCTGATGGAAAAGTCCGCCGGTGTGGACGAACCTGTCGTGCAGGAAGCCTTTGCCAAAGGCTATATGCTGAAGGACAGGGTCGTTCGTACCGCAAAGGTAAAGGTCCTGATGCCGGAAAAAGAGAATTAGCAGAAAAGCACGGGTTTTTCAGCTTGTTGATGGGGTTTAACAGGGCGGCCAATATCACGGCGGCTCAAATTTAAAATTTTTATGGAGAATAAAAATGGGGAAAATTATTGGAATTGACCTGGGTACCACAAATTCATGTGTGGCTGTGTTAGAAGGCGGCGAGCCTGTCGTTATTCAGAATGCGGAGGGCGGGCGGACAACGCCGTCCATTGTCGGTTTTACCAGCAAGGGTGAGCGTATCGTAGGCGCGCCGGCAAAGAATCAGATGATCACGAATCCCGAAAACACGATTTTTTCGATCAAACGTTTCATGGGACGGCGCTTTTCGGAAGTTTCAAACGAGATGAAACTTGTGCCGTACAAGGTAACGGAGCAGGGCGATGACGTGCGGATCGATGCCGACGGCAAGAAGTATTCTCCCCAGGAAATCTCCGCGTTCATCCTGCAAAAGATGAAGAAGACTGCGGAAGATTATCTGGGAGAGACAGTGAGCGAGGCGGTTATCACCGTGCCGGCTTACTTTAACGACGCGCAGCGCCAGGCAACAAAGGACGCGGGCAGGATAGCCGGACTTGAGGTGAAGCGGATCATCAACGAACCGACCGCCGCGTCTTTGGCTTTTGGCTTCAACAAGGATCAGAAAAAGGACAAGACCATCGCCGTTTACGATCTGGGCGGGGGCACTTTTGACATTTCCATCCTTGAGCTTGGCGACGGCGTGTTCGAGGTTAAATCGACCAACGGAGACACCCACCTTGGCGGCGACGATTTTGACCGCCGCGTGCAGGAATGGCTGATAGCGGAATACAAGGCCGATACCGGCATAGACCTTGGGATCGACCGGATGGCGCTCCAGCGCCTGCGCGAAGCGGCGGAAAAGGCGAAGATCGAGCTTTCCGCTATGCAGACGACCGAAATCAACCTGCCGTTCATCACGGCGGACGCGAGCGGGCCGAAGCATCTGCAAAAGACCCTGACGCGGGCAAAGTTTGAACAGTTGGTGAGCGATCTGCTTGAACGCACGAAGGAGCCGTGCAGGAAAGCGCTTTCGGACGCCGGATTTTCTGCGGACCAGATCGACGAGGTGATCCTCGTCGGCGGTTCGACACGGATACCCGCCGTGCAGCAGATCGTAAAGGATCTGTTCAAGAAAGAGCCGAACAAGGGGGTAAACCCCGACGAGGCCGTCGCGGTGGGAGCGGCCATTCAGGGCGGTATCCTGGGCGGTGACGTGAAAGACGTGCTGCTACTCGATGTTACGCCGCTTTCACTCGGCATAGAAACACTGGGCAGCGTTATGACAAGGCTTATACAGCGCAACACGACTATCCCGACCAAGAAGAGTCAGGTGTTCTCCACCGCGGCCGACGGTCAGACGGCCGTTACGATACACGTCTTGCAGGGTGAGCGCGAGATGGCAAGCCAAAACCGCACACTCGGCAACTTCAACCTTGAAGGCATCCCGCCCGCGCCGCGCGGTGTTCCGCAGATCGAAGTTACTTTCGACATTGACGCTAACGGCATAGTCCATGTCTCGGCAAAAGACCTGGGTTCCGGCAAGGAACAGAAAATACGAATAGAAAGTTCCTCCGGCCTGGGCGAAAGCGACATTGAGCGCATGGTTAAGGAAGCGGAACTGCACGCGGAAGAGGACAGGCAGGAGAGGGAAAAGGCGGAAGCGCGGAACGAAGCCGACTCGCTGCTCTACAGTTCGGAAAAAAACATCAAGGATTTGGGCGACAAGGTGAACGCGGCTGACAGGGCAAAGACCGAGGAGGCGATAGCCGATCTTCGAAAGGTGCTTGAAAACGGCAGTACCGCGGACATCAAGGACAAAACCGAGGCCCTGAAGCAGGTTTCTTACAAGATCGCGGAAGAACTGTACAAAAACCAGGGCGCTGGTCCGCAGGGCGACGGCGCAAACCCGCAATCCGGCTCCGGTTTTGACGCCGGCGCTAGCGGATCGGGCGGCACGAATAACTCCGGTACAAAGAGCGCCGAAGACGTAGATTACGAAGTTGTTGACGACAAAAAATAACATAAAAAATAAACTACAAGGGGAGAGGGGCCGTAAGGCGGCGGTAAAAACCGATCCGCCCCTTGTGGTTGACTATTAGGAAAAGATTGTGGCTAAGCGAGACTATTATGAAGTGCTGGGTATCCAGAAAGGCACGTCAAAAGAAGACATAAAGAAAGCGTACCGGAAACTTGCAATCCAGTATCATCCGGACAAGAATCCGGGCAACAAAGAAGCGGAAGAGAAATTCAAGGAAGCCACCGAGGCATACGAGGTGCTCTCGGACGATCAGAAACGGGCCGCCTACGATCAGTTTGGTTTTGCCGGGGTGGATGGCATTGGCGGCGGACAGCACGACTTCAGTAACTTCCAAGGTTTTGAAGATCTTTTTGGCGGGGGCATGAAACGGGGCGCCGCGGCAAGCGGCCCAAGGCACGGCGCAACCCTCCGTTACGACATCGATATACCGTTCAAGGACGCTGTGTTCGGCACGAAAGTCGAGATCGCCTATTCCCGTCAGGTGGCTTGTACGGCCTGCAAAGGAAGCGGCGCGGAAAGCGGCTCCGGGAAAAAGGTTTGCCCCGCCTGCGGCGGCACGGGGCAGATACGGCAGAGCGCCGGCTTTTTCTCGCTCGCCTCAACCTGTCATAACTGCGGCGGCGAGGGCTATGTGATTGAACATCCCTGCAAGGAGTGCGGCGGTTCCGGCACGGTAAAGAAGCACCAAAAGATCATGGTAACGATACCGAACGGGGTGGAAAACGGACGGCGCGTCGTGATACGGTCACAGGGGGACGCCGGGCCGAACAACGGACCCTGCGGCGACCTCTATGTATTCATTCGTGTAAAACCACACGAGTTTTTTGAGCGTAACGGGGCCGACCTATACTGCGCGATACCCATTTCGATAACTCAGGCCACGCTAGGCGGGAACTTGCAGGTGGCGACCCTTGACGGCAGGACGATCAAGGTAAAGATCCCCGCCGGAAGTCAGAACGGAAAACTTCTGCGAGTGCGCGACGAAGGCGTGCCTGTTCAGGGCAAAAGGGGTGACTTTTATATCAAACTGATGGTGCAGGTGCCTTCCAAGCTCTCAAAAAAAGGCCGCGAGCTGCTTGAAGAGTATTCCAAAATGGAAGGTGAGAATGAAAAGCCAAAACCCATACCGCTCGCCGAACTCGGCCAAGTTTAAAAGGCGGGATACCTTCAGGACAAACAGAAAGGTCGGCGGCGTATTTGAAAGGCGCCGCCGCCTGAGTGTTGCCTGGCGGGCTAGCCGTGCGGCGAGCCCGTTACGGCTGCTTAAAAGTAAAAAGTGTTTGTACAAGCGCTTTTTTGCGCACGGGCTGACAAACGTTTACGCTTGCGGCTAAAGGAGAATCGATGCTAAAACAGTTTAACCGGGAAATTGAGATCGGTTCGCCGGCTTTCATCTGCACCGTCTACCCTATAGCCGCCCTGCTCGTGATACTGGTCTTCAGGCTGATCTTTCCGGACATGAAGTTGGCCGGAAGCGCCTTCGACTCGGAAACGCGGTTACTGGACGTGTTCAGGATAGGCAACAGCCTGACACGCGGACTTCTTGACTTCACAATGTTTTTCCCGGCCATATTTATGAGCGCCCAACTGCTCCCCTTCCGCCGCGTCCCCCCGCAAAAGAACGTTCGCTACCAGCACTTCTCTCCTGAATTCTTCAAACTGCTGCGCCCTCAGCTTATCGCGGCCGTGCTTGCCTCTATAGTCTACAGCCTGCTGTTCCTTATCGTCCGACCCCTATGTTCCGACTATCAGGTTGATATACGGACGAAAAGCATACTGTTCAACGAAGCGAAAGTGAAGGCGATCCTGTTTTCCAACAGACAGGAGTGGACGGAGGCGTCCCGTTTTCTGCTGGTTTGTGACAAGATGTGGCCCGGAAACGCCGAGATCGAACGCCTGCGCGAAATCATCGGTACGGGCCTTGCCCGTATACAGTACAGCCGGCCCCCCATTCCCGAAAAACCCGCGGGGAGCGGACTTGACGGCATACCGGAACAAAGCGCCCCGCTCAACGCCCTAAGCGCCCTAAACTTTGCCGAAAAAGCTTTCAGCGAAGAACGCTACTATGACGCGCACCGCCTCGCCGTACTCGCGGAACGCCTTTCGGTACCGGGCAGCGGCGAAGCCGCACAGGCAATGCGCCTTTCCGGAACCGTATGGAACATGATCGAGAGCCAGGAGCCGGACGCCGCCGAACTGGAACGGCGGGCTATCTACCGGCGTAAACGGGACGGCTACGAGGCGATGAACAGCGGCGACTGGATAAAGGCCTACTATACCTTTAGCGGCCTGCTAACGGAGACGCCGGACGACCCGGACATTCAAAAGTTTTTAGATCTAAGCGAGGAGGGCCTCGCGCAGACGGCCTTTTTTATCAACGAGATGGACAGGCGGCCTGGCGCGGAACTTTCAAGGCCCGTGTTTTCGCTCCCGCTATTCGGGACGGAAGGGCGGGCGGTCATGCGCCTAGCCTCGCTTTCGAGCAGCTCCGACTACAGTTACGGCAAGAATCTGGAACTGGCGGCTTTCGACTCGGAGCAGAACCCGCTGTACAGTGTCAAAGCGCCCTACGTCAAGTTTCTGCCGCTCTACATCGGCGACAGACAGCTTACCGTCGTCTACCTGCAAGCATGGAACCGCGATTACGAACAGATGCACTGGGGGCCGGAGTGGTACGGCGCACCCCCTGAAAACGAGCCTAAGAACCAACTGGTGCTTGCGATAAATTATGAAGACTTCCTGCTGGCCTCGATAGGCAGGGAAAAGCTCGACGGCCTGTTTCTGGGAGATATATGGTCGCTTGCCGGACGCCTTGCGCCCTACGGCTACGTTCCGGAAGTGTACCAGGCCGAAATAGTCAACAGCATAGTCACTCCGATGCTGTTCCTGCCGTTGGTGGTATTCATTCTCGCGATAGGCTGGAAACTGCGCGGCAGGAAACACCGCTCTCTGGCGATATACCCGATGTTCCTCGCGCTTCCGATTATTCTCGCCGGCCTAACCTTCGTAATCCACAGCCTTGTCAACACATCCGCGATATTCCTGGTGCTGTCATTCGGCTTTACCGCCGCACTGGTGATATGCTTTTTCGCCGCCTTCATCCTTTTTGTACTAGGCATAATATTTCTAGCCTCCCCGCGCAGTTGCCCCCCCCCCCCCCCATTATCTGCGATGTGAAAAAGGCGGCGAACTTCCGTAAGGTTTCATTATTCATTAATCATTGAGCTTTTCCCAAAACCCGGTTGGTTTCGAGAAAAGCTTCCGAAAAAGCGGGCCGGACTTTAGTCCGGCCCGCTTTTTCATATAAATCTAAGTTAGACGAAATTTTTTTGCCCGAATTTTTTGACACGCCACATTTCCCACAGCACTGAAATTTTTTATAAAAATATTCAGAAATTTGAAATAAACTGTTGACACTTTAAGAAAAGTGGAGTACCATGATAGTTATGACAACGAGGAGGAAAAAATGAGAAAAATTGCATTCCTTATCATTCTTGCTTGTACGATGATAATCACACCAATAGCCTTTACCCAAAGTAATACTATTGTTGTAGAGCCTATTCTGGGTATAAAATTAAATACTGCCCAATTTACCAAAAGCAGTGAAACAGAAAATGAAATGCAATATCGCATGATTTTACTCCAAAACAGTAAATTCTTGGATAGAAGATGGGATGAGATTACGGTTTACACGCAAAAAGATGGAACCACAATACGAATTATTTATGATAAGAACAACCTTTCTGATGCACAATATGAAGATTATATATTAATGTTCCGCGATTATTTAAATTCTTCGGTTTATACCGAGAGAAGGAGGTTCTCTCCTTTTGGTTTGGAAATGATCGGATATCTTAAACCAAATTCAGATGAAGGAATAATACTAATTCTGACCAATGATTCCATATCAATTAGTTTTAATGTGGCAGCACGAAAGGTGGTTCATGACTTTGGAGGATAGCTATCAATAACTTTATATATGTTTAATTGGTTGCTTAGTATTTGCAAAAGTTAAGCGAATAGCAGAAATCACTTGTACGCGATCAAAAACAATACATAATATAGATGTTGTTTTGGAAAATGTTATCAAAGAATATTTTCTCACTCTGTACTATCCATGATATAAGGTAATTGTCAAATGTGGGCAAAAAAACTTCGTCTAACAGGACTGTTTACGCTTCGCCGCCGGTAGGCGGCTCGGGCTACGGTTTTGCTAGGTCAATCGCTTCGCTCATTCCCACGCAAAACCTCCGCCACAGCTTGCCAGCCCTAAAAATGCTACGCATTTTTCTATTCGGGCTGTCAAACCGTCGTAAACAGCCGGAACGTTATGTGCCATTT
>JAISLM010000060.1 GCA_031290855.1 Spirochaetaceae bacterium | reverse complement strand
GTCCGGGGATTGAGTCTTGCCGGCGACCGGCTGGCTTTTTACATCAGGCCCGCGGACGGGTTCGAGCTGCCCGCGATAATGAAATGGCTGAAGCAGACCTTCGCCATTAGGTACAACCGGGACAGCGGACGGACGGGACACCTGTGGGGCGACCGGTACTGGTCGCGGATACTGGAAGGGGAGCCGCCGGAAGGCGGGGAAGCGGGAGAGGCGGAGGCGGGAGGCCCGCCGGCCTGCGGGGTCAGGCACCATAGCGGGAAACGCCTCGCCGGACACGCGGCGGCGGGGGACTCCCCGCCCCGCAACAGGGTCAGACCCAATAGCGGGAAACGGGCTGTCTGGGCCGCGTTTTCCCGCCTATACCCCTTTCCCGTGGCCCCGGAGCCCGGATAAGCGGCATAATCCGCCCGCAGAGCCGCAGCGGCCGCCATTTCCTCGCCAAACCGAACCGCCCCAGGGGGATACGTCTGCCCTGAAAGCCGAATTGCGGGCCAGGTTTGGCGCAAACGGCGGGATATCTTGTAAACGTTGCATTGTCTACGAGCTTCGATCGGCTGCGGAAATTTATCACCTGTGGTGGTTTGCATAGCAAACCTTGTTTGCCCGCAAACCCGTCTACTACCATTTTTTGTAGTTTCTGCCCACTCCAAGCGATATAAAACAGCGGCAAGCGTCCACATGTGGATTACGTCACAGGCACAACCCGCAACGACACCGCATAGCGGTTTGTGCCTGACGTTTTACCGCCTTCTTACACCCAAAAGGAAGGATAAGACGAGGTATTAGACCCCGCTGCGAATAAAGCAATGGGCTGCGGGAGGATATTTCGTGGCTCGTGAGGACACACCGGAGTTTCCTGGGGCCCGGGTGGTGGTGTATGGAGTTTGCAGAAACGTGCGCCGCCTCGGTTAAAAATTTTGTCTTTAAATTTGTATTTTGTTATTTTTCACGCTATAATGTGTACAGGATGTGTAAAATAAGGGTTTTACCGGCTTTTTTTATTCTGGGGGCGCTTTTTTCCGGATGCGGCGATCTGGATCTGGCCCTTTCATCGGGTAAAGCTTATAAGGTAAACGCATTGATAAACGGCCTTTCGCTCGATGAATGCGCCATTCTCTCGAAAGAAAGCCGGATATCACCGTATTTTGACTTCAATGCAAGGGGCGATCCGGATATAGCCTCACTGGTTATTTACTTTAAAGATTACATGGGTAAAGAGGCCGGTACCCGTATGCGCTACAATTTTTCCATACAGGATAAAGTCGATACCGACACGGACACTTTGGAAACCGATTCCGGCGCTAAAGGTGACGGATGGGTGGACGAGCCTTCCGGTGAAACCACAGGCGGCGGCACTGCTTCCACAACGGAAGATGCCGCCGCTTCCTCGGCTGGCGACGTATCATACGAGGTGCCAGCGGATAGCGGCACGTTATCCACGGTTCCAGCGGATAGCGGCACCGTATCCGTGATAGAAAGTGAAACAGAAAGCGTCCCGGCAGAGAATAGCGCTCCCGATTCGTTTGAAAACATAATTGTTGTAAAAAATTTAGACGACGAACTTCCCGCCCTAAGCCCCGGTGCCAATATGACTTTGGGTTTCTACAGCATAGTTTTTGAAGTTATCGCTTCCAGTGGCACACTGCTTAACAGCGTGGAAAGGCCGTTTTTCTATCTTGCCGACAGGAAACTTACGGTTGACGGTATCGTCAGCTATATTCCCGGCGTTTCTTCTTCGTCGGGTATAGTGCCGCCCGGTGAAAAAATAATGCTTCAGGCGAATATAAGCGCGTCCGGCGATATAGACCCTTACGTCATTTGGTATAACGGCAAACAGCATATAGGCGAAGGCCTCGTTCGTGAAGGCGCATACCGCATATTCTGGAACGCTCCGGCACAGACCGGGTTTCAGGACATAAGGGTTGAGGTTTTTCCGTTTAATCCTGCCTTAAGCATACCGGCGATACGCGGCATAAGTCATACTGTTTCGTTGCCGGTGTCCAGCCGGCATGGTCGGAACGGGTACTATGGCGACAGGGAAGTTCAGATGAGCCGCTGGTACCGGCTGTGGGGAAACCTGACCGATGCGAAAGACCCTGTAAGCATAGGGGCGTTGCTTACCGGCGCGGACGAGAGAGACCCCGTTTGGCTGCCGGTTTTCAATACTTACGGGCTTGCGCTGGGCGCAAACGATGCGTACAAATTTCCGGATTCGTTATTCAAATATGTAAAACCGAACGAAGGGAGTGCCGAAATTATGTTCCGCTTCGCGCCGTCGGGTAACACGGCTGTCGAAAAACCCCTTTTACTGGCCGATCTGCCGGGTGAAGATACCGAAGGTAACGAAACCCAGTGTAAGATACGGCTTTACCTGTTCGAAAACTCCCTAATACTTGAGGCGGCCGTCAATGATGAAATTTTGGAGGCCCGGCCTTTGCTGATGTTTGACGGGGGCGGCTTCGTGCAGACCGCCATTGATTTCCAATTTTTTGACGAGCATATCGTGGTCAGCATAGGTCTTGAAAACGTCAAAACGCATTGTATAGACACATGGGAAAGGCTCACGGTCGATTTTATTCCAAACGGCGAGGGCAGAGTCCGCTTCGGCGGTTTCTTTGAAACGGAGAATCCCGCGGACACTGTAAGCGCCGTTATAACCGAAATAGCTTTGTTCTACAACGAAATTTCCCCGGCGCTGGAGCCTGCTGAAGACGAAGACGCTGAAAAAGATCCGGAAGAAAAAGTGCCGGAAACACCTCCCGAAAAACTTTTGCCAAAAAACGACACCTAAAAACCAAGCCCTGCCGCCGGCAAATCAAGCCGGGCGGAGACTTTCTTGGTAATGAGCCTCTCCTCTCTAAGCGGACCCCGGATACCTTCCTCATCCATAATTATTAATTATTCGTTAATTTAGTTATATTTGGAATTACAGTGTATTGGGCTTTAGCGTTCACCGGAACATTCCTCGTATACGGGATTCTTTCACCATACATATCGATACTGATCCGCAGTTACGGATACAGCCATTCGGTACTTGGGATACTGCTTGCCAACTGCGAGGCTGCGGCGATAGCCAGCCCATTCGTGATGGGATTCTTCGCGGACCGCTTCAGGTGTTACAAGCCGGTGCTGCTGATCTCGCTGCTCACGAGCCTCTTCTGCGGCATAATCCTGCGTCTGTCAAACAACTTGTTGATCTGCGCTATCGTTTTGCCGATTTTATCCTTCGGATACCGTGCGGTTCAGCCGCTTACGGACGCGATAAGCACGATAAAGCTCGGCAAGGAGGGAAATTACGGCAAGTACCGCGCGCTTGGCTCGCTAGTATTCTTCCTGCTGGTGATTTTTTTACATTTTACGCCGGTTTTCGTCCCGAACACGTCCAGGAACATAGCGTTTTGGGTGATCGTTTGCAGTTCCGTCTCGATAGTGCTGATGGGCATCATCCCGAAAGCCTGCTTTACCAACGACGCCAAAGCGTCCGTCCTCCCGCAAGGCAAGGCGACGACGGCGGACGCCGGCGCGGAGGGCGCTGTTCAGCGGCACGGGGCGGCGCGGAAGCTCTGGTCGCCGCTTTTCATCACCGGGTTCCTGATCATCTTCCTCAACCGCCTCGCGATGTCACCGATAAACGGCTTCCTGTCCCTGTATGCCGTCGAATACCTCCGGTGGGATGCGGTCGGCCTTCTGTGGGCACTTTCCAGCGGTTCCGAGATAGCGTTCATATTTCTGTCGAAACGCCTGATCCGCCGCTTCAGGGCACTGCCTCTGATCGCCTTCGCCACTCTTGCGATACTGGTACGCTACGCCGTGTTACTGGCATTCCCGTCAAAGGGCGGCGTCGTCCTGTCCCAACTGACGCATTCAGTGTGCTACGGCGTCTTTCACCCCGCCGCCGTCTCCTTCATAGCGAGCTGTGTGCCGCCGGAACAGCGTGCGCTGGGGATGTCGCTCTACCTCTCGCTTGGAACCGGCGTCCCCACGCTTATAGGCAACATCTGTGGCGGCTTCATCGTGGAATACTCAGGCTACCCCGCCCTCTTCCTGTCATTCTCGTTGTTCGCGGTGCTGGGCCTTTTCCTGTATTTCGCCGCAAGAAAACACATCAATAATCACTGCTGTCCGGTTTGATCATAACAGACACTCCAAAAAGAACTGGGGCGAAACGATTTTATGAGGCGGCGGCTTGTTCGTACATAATTCCGGGATAGAGCCTTTGGCAAGAAGCGTTGTTTTTACCATTTTCAGTATCTGACAGACGGAAGCTGTTACTCCGTCCAGGGTTTTGCATAGCCATAATGAGCCTCCGCGCGGCAAGCGCGCACCTAAGGTTCGGCGGGGTATTAAAACAGACTTTGCGAATAAACCAGCTATGATAAGCGCCGCCCGTATCCGGCTGAATACCGAGTTCTCACCGGTCCCCCAAAACGACTTTATTCGCAGTGGGGTCTGCTCCCCCGCCCCTTGGGGCGGTTAGAGTGGGTAGCAGCTACAAAAAATTGTAGTAGACGTGTTTGCCATGCAAACCACCACAGATGATAAATTTCCGCAGCCGATCGAACCTCGTAGATAATGCATCGCTTACAAGATACCCCGCCTTGTCCCTTCCTTTTAGGGTTAAGAAGGCGGTAGAACGTCAGGCAAAACAGCTTGACGCTGTTTTGTGGCGGGGAGGTTCATCTTCAGATTCTGTTTTATCCGCTTAAAGAACAGTTCAACCTGCCGGCGACTCTTTTATATGTCAGCTGTCTCACACGCGATCGTCTCCATGTTGTTGGTGATAAACCCATACGTTTGACGGTATTAGCTGTCATAATACCTGATCATCTGTATCGGGTGGGGATAATACGTTTTCGTTTTCGAACCCGTCAACTTTACCAGGACATCCGGAATAATAACCCCGCTGCCCTTCATAAGCCTTACGAAGTTTTTCACTGTAACTCTATACTATATAAGGATTTATAATAAAGGCGCCCGCAGTCAGGCACATAAATGCCCCCGCCCTCGTCACACGGTTCGTCCATGCCGTGTACGTCATGGACGTTTCCGGTACCAGGGAAAGGGCTTATAGCAGGCATCCGGCGGATAGTATTTTGGGGAGAGGACAAGGGGCGTCCGGGCGAGGTGTCATCCGAAAAAGAGGGCTTTTAGAAGAAAGTTGGAGTTTGTGCAAACGCTCAAGCTCAACGTGCAGGCGTTGAGCCGCCCTACAGTAAGCTTGAACCCCAGTCGCCCGCCTGTCCTCCCGTGCGGCATCTCAAACCGTTTCGGCGCGCCGGGAAATCCGTTGGTTTCAGGATACCGGTTGGCGGGGTTGTGTTCGGGTACCGGGCTTTCCGCCGGCAGCCGCTGCGGGGTCTGACCCCGGCCCTATATGTAGCGTACCGGTTTTCCCCGACACTAGGCAAATTCGGCGCCTGGCACCCACTGCGTTAAAGTGGCCGGCGGGGGTTAGCGGGTTCTGCTTTCAAAGTCGATGCGCGGGTCAACAACGGTGTAGACAAGGTCGCTTAGCAGATTCAGAATGAGGCCTATCAGCGTGAATATGTACAGCGTGGCGAAAATTACCGGATAGTCGCGCTGCATAGTGGCTTCAAGGCCAAGAAGCCCAAGCCCCTCAAGCGAAAAGATCGTTTCGATCAGCAGGCTGCCTGTAAAAAACATAGAAACAAAGACGGCGGGGAAGCCCGCGATCACTATCAGCATCGCGTTGCGGAAGACGTGCCCGATCATTATCTTTTTTTCGCTAAGCCCTTTGGCGCGGGCGGTGAGGACGTACTGTTTGTGAATCTCGTCAAGGAAGGAATTCTTTGTCAGCATAGTTAGGCCGGCGAAACCGCCTATCGACAGGGCTATCGTCGGGAGGCATATATGCCAAAAGTAGTCCAGCACCTTGCGGAAAAGGCTTAACTCCTCAAAATTCGCCGAAAAAAGCCCGCGCAACGGGAATATGTTTAGGAAAGAGCCGCCGCAAAACATCACGACAAGCAACACGGCGAACAGGAACGCCGGTATAGAGTTGCCAAGGATTATCGCGCCGCTCGTCCAGACATCGAAACGGCTGCCGTTCTTTATGGCCTTGCGTATCCCGAGCGGGATCGAAACCAGATAGATCAGCAAGGTACTCCACAGGCCGAGCGAGACGGAAACCGGCAGCCGTTCCGCTATAAGGCCCGTCACGGTACGCCCGCGAAAGAGGCTGTCGCCAAAGTTGAACGTCGCGTAGTTCTTTAGCATTTCGACGTAACGCCGGCCAATCGGTTTGTCAAAACCGTAACGCCGCTCGATTTCGGCGATCACCTCCGGGTCCAGCCCGCGAGCCCCCCGGTAATTGGAGCCGCCTGCCGCGCCGCCGCCGGCATCCCCCCGCTCGCTGCCCGTTATCCGCTGCAAGGCCCCGCCCTGGCCCAGACCCTGCATGTCCGCAATCGCCTGGTCGACAGGGCCGCCGGGCGCGATCTGCACGATAAAAAAATTAATGCTTATGATCGCCCACAACGTCGGGATGATCAGCAAGAGCCGCCTTGCAATATACGCCAGCATGGTTTCAAAAGCATAGTAGATACCGGCGTTTTCGTCAAACCCGCCGGCGGGTTTTATCCATACGCGTTCAGGCTGAAAGGGGCGGCAGGCTAACGGGCCCGGCCATTCCTGTAAGAATTGTTGGGCCTCACGGGATCCACCTCCTTTACCGTGTTATTTGTCCTGTCCGCCCGGGCGATTCGAATGAACCTCCCCGCCTCAGAGCGGCGGGGGAGCAGCCCCATACGCACTAACTTAACATGTATTGCACATTTGGTACCGTATCCCCAGCCTTCGCTTTTCACATTCAAGACATTTCGCTATGTTCCCGTAATCTTCAAGTATCCGCAGCCCCGGATTGTTCTTCAAAACCAAATTTACGAACGCCGTCTCACGCCATATACTACGACGGCTATTCGATCCGGTTACAGGGGGAAAAAGAAGCTTTCGCTATGAAAGCTTCAATTAATAACGCCGCCATTATCTTGCCATTCAGCCACGCCTCCGACGCGGCCGGGTTTTTCTTAGGCAAATCGCGGAAGTCCGGAATGGATTTCAGTCTCTTGAAATGTATCTCAACCTGCCGGCGCCGCCGGTACAGCCTTTTTCGGGACTCCTCACACCCTTCTTTATCCTTCCGCTTAACACATATTCTCACAGGTATCCGGCTCTTATCGGGAAGTACCACATATACCGCCGCTTCGGAACTTTCCCCGCTTTT
>JAISLM010000059.1 GCA_031290855.1 Spirochaetaceae bacterium | reverse complement strand
TCTTCCGTCCTCGCCCGCCGCCGCTCGCTGTGCGCGCCTTTGTCGCTCTAATTCATTACCGGGTAACGATTTAGGCCGGTAGAGGGTCAGACCCCGGACGCACGGCAAGTTCCGTGTTGGCCGCGCCGGCCCGCCGTCTTCCGTCCTCGCCCGCCGCCGCTCGCTGTGCGCGCCTTTGTCGCTCTAATTCATTGCCGGGCAACGATTTATGCCGGGAAGGGGTCAGACCCCGGACGCACGGCAAGTTCCGTGTTGACCGCCGGCCCGCCGTCTTCCGTCCTCGCCCGCCGCCGCTCACTGTGCGCGCCTTTGTCGCTCTAATTCATTACCGGGTAACGATTTAGGCCGGTAGAGGGTCAGACCCCGGACGCACGGCAAATTCCGCGCCGGCCGCCGGCCCGCCGTCTTCCGTCCTAGCCCGCCGCCGCTCACTGTGCGCGCCTTTGTCGCCCTAATTCATTACCGGGTAACAATTTAGGCCGGGAAGGGGTCAGACCCCGGACGCACGGCAAGTTCCGTGTTGGCCGCCGGCACCACGCCTTACATCCCTCACTGCTCATCCCCCGTTCCCCGCGGACCTCGTTGTCAGGGGGGCGGTTTTGGTGTATAACAAGGCATGATCATTGAAGTTTGTTCCCCGACGATAAGGCGCAGGGAGATGGACGCCGTGCTGACCGTGCTGGTGGAGGAGAAGATAGGGCCCGGGGCGCAGGGCGAGCGGCTGATACAGGCCGCGAAGGAGAGGCTTAATTTCGAGTACTGCCTCGCGCTCCGCAGCCCCGCGATAGCGCTGTCTTTCGCGCTAAACCTGCTGGGCCTGGAGCCCGGTTCCGGCGTGGCGCTTTCGGCGCTGTCGCCCGCCTACTACCTAAGGGTTATAGAGGACGCGGGCTTTGCGGCGGTGTTTTGCGACACCCGAGCCGCCTGCGCCTGTGTCGACGGCGAGACGGTAGGCGCGGCCGTCGCGGAGGCCGAGGCGGGGGGGACGCCGGTGCGGGCCCTCGTCCTGCATCACAACCTGGGCTTCATGCCGGACATGGAGGGGATAGCCGCGCTGGGGATACCGCTAATCGAGGACTGTTCCGCCGCGTATATGAGCGGCCTGGGCGATAAAAAGGCCGGTTCCTACGGCGTTTTTACAGTGCTAGGACTGGAGGAGCGGGATATGCTGACAAGCGGCGGCGGGGCGCTGCTCTACGCTTCCGGGCGGAGGGACGCTGCTGTCCTGCGCAACGCGGGTCCCCTGCCGCCGGAGTACGGACTCCCCGATATGAACGCGGCGATGGCCCTGGTCCAGTTCCGGGAGACCGAGAAGAACCTGCAAAGACGGGAAAAGATCGCGGAACTGTACACCCGCGCCGCCCTGTACCAGGGACGGCACAAGATGTTCGCCCGCCCTGAAAACTTCGAGTACAACAACTACGCTTTCACGCTCGTCCTTGAGACCGGGATGAAGGAAGTTACCGCGTATGCCAGGCGGAAGGAGATTGCCGTCGAAAGCGCCTTCGCCAGAACGCCGGCGGCGCTGGGGCTGGCCGCGCAGGGTAAGTGCCCGTCCGCCTGCTCGATAAGCCGCCGGACCGCGCTTTTCCCGATCTATCCCCGGCTTGGGAACACCGCCGCTTCCCGTGTGGCAACGCTGATCCAGAGCCTTCCCTAAAAAGTCTATTCGTCAAAGAGGCCCGGCTGCGGCGGAGCGGCTTCCTGGGACGGCGCCGGTGCTATGGGGGTTGCCGGGGAAGGCGGCTTTTTCCGGGCGGCGCGGGAAGGGGCCCCGTCCAGCAGGGCCTTCCAGCGGCAGATAAGGTGGAGCGCTTCCAGCGGGCTAGTCGCGTCCGGGTCCAGCTTTGCCAGTTCGCCCGCCACAAGCGTTTCAGAGGCTTTCCTGGCGGCGGCTTCGGGCCTTGCCGGGGTGAAGGAGGCGGACGGCGGAGGGGCTCTTTCGCCGGACTTCAACGACAGCATCAGTTCCTCCGCCCGCCGCAAAACCTCGTCGGGGATCCCGGCGAGGGATGCGACATGAAGGCCGTAAGATTCGGCGGCGGCCCCTTCGACAAGACGGCGGCGGAAGACGATCTCGCCGTCTATCTCCTCGACAAGCAGGGAACGGTTGGCAAGGCGCGGGTGGCGGAGCGCGGCAAGCTCGTGGTAATGCGTCGCAAAAAGCGCGCGGCATCGCACCGTGTCGAGCAGGTACTCGCTGACCGCCCGCGCTATCGCCAGCCCGTCCCGTGTGCCGGTGCCGCGCCCCACCTCGTCCATTATCACGAGGCTCCGTTCCGTCGCCGAATTGAGGATCGCGGCGGTTTCCAGCATCTCCGACAGGAAGGTCGACTCGCCCCGCGCCAGGTTGTCGGAGGCCCCTACCCGGCAGTATATCCTGTCCGCGACGCCGATCTCGGCGACCCTGGCCGGCACGAAACTGCCCATCTGCGCCATTATCGTGATCAGGGCCGCCTGCCGCAGGTAGGTCGACTTGCCCGCCATGTTGGGGCCGGTTATCAGGGCGAAGGCCGGCGCCGTCCCGCCTTCGGGCCGTGCGTCCAGCACTACGTCGTTAGGGATGAACTCCCCCCGCGCAAGATTCGCCTCGACAACCGGATGCCGTCCCTCGGTGATGTTGAGGCGGAGCAGCCCGTTGACAAGCGGCCTCGCCCACACCCGCGCCGCTGCGGCGCGGGCGAGCGACTGGGCCGTGTCAAGCTCCGCGATACGCGCCGCCGCCGCAATCTCCGGCAGAAGCCCCTTCGCCTCCTCGCGCAGCGCGAAAAACAGGGTCTTCTCCAGTTCGACTACCCTGTCGGACGCGCCGTTTATCTCGGATTCCAGGGCCGCCAGCCGTTCCGTCGTGAAGCGCTCGCCTGAGACCAGCCCCTGCCGCTTGATGAAGTAGTGCGGCACCCTTGCAAGCTGGTTCACGGCGACCTCGAAGTGGTAACCCAGAAGCCTGTTGTAACGTATCTTCAGGTTCGTGATCCCCGTTTTCCCCCGTTCCTCCTCAAGGTAGGCTTCCAAAAGTGCGCGGCCGTTGTCCCTGAGTTCGTGCAGGGCGTCCAGTTCGGCGTTGAACCCGGCGCGGATCAGTTTTCCCTCCGTCAACAGCGTAGACGGATCGTCGCAGATGCCCCGTTCCAGTGTATCCTTCAGCGCGAGAAGCCGTGAAAATGCCTCCCCGTTGAACGAAACAGCCTCCTCCGACTCGAATTGCGGTTCGTTATGCGTCCAATTCCCGGTTTTTTGCGCTTCGTCAAGCATCAGACAGCATTTTTCGAGTAATGAAAGCGCGTTTTTTAGGGCCAGCATATCCTTGCCGTGGGCGCGGTTCATCGCGATTCTGGAAGAAAGGCGCTGAAAATCCGGCATACCGGCAAGCAGACCGCGCAGGGCCGACAGGGTTTTCTGGTCATGGTAGAAAATGTCTACAATTTCGAGACGTTTTTCGATCTTTGCTATGTCTCGCAAGGGGTGGGATACACGGTGTTTCAGGAGCCGCCGTCCCATCGCCGTCTTTGTCTCGTCCAGCGTCTCGAGCAGTGAAAAATGCTGGTCACCGTCCCGCAGGTTGCGGATTAGTTCAAGGTTGCGCCGGCTTGCCTCGTCGATCCAGACGTACTCGTCCTCGTCGTATAAGACCAAGCGGCGGACATGGGGAATCCGGCTTTTTGCCGCCTCGTCAAGGTAGGAAAGCAGCGCCCCGGCAGCAAGCAGTTCCGGCGCGAGTCGCAGTCTGCCAAGTTCCTTAGCGAAGTCGTGTCCAAACTGCCTGTGCAGGCGTTCCGCGCTCCGTTCCGCGTCGAAGAACCAGTCCGCCCAGCGATTCACGACGATACCGCGCCTCTCGTCAAGTGCCCGCGCTATAAGCGGCCGCTCACGAAGAAGAGCCTCTTCAACAACGATCTCTTTTATGTCGAGCCGTTCCAGTTCCTGACGGAGACGCGAGACCGAATCGTCCAACGGGAAGGCGGCGGCGCGGAATTCGCCTGTTGAAAGATCGATGTACGCGAAGGCCAGGCTGTTTTCCGCCCCGAAAATACAGGCAAGGTAGTTTGCGCTGCCGCGTTCAAGGAATTCCTCGTCTACAGTGGTTCCGGGGCTGATCACCTCGACAACATCCCTCTCGATCAGCAGCGTTTTGCCCTTTGCAGGCTCGCCCACCTGCTCACAGATCGCTATCTTTTTACCGTACTTGAGGAGCCGCGCTATGTACGAGCGGGCTGCGTGGTAGGGAACTCCGCACATGGGAAGCCCGTTACGGTGTGTCAGCGTCAGGTTGAGCAGCGCGGAAATCTCCAGCGCGTCATCGGCAAACATTTCGTAAAAATCGCCCAGCCGGAAAAAAAGCACATCGCCCTGGTGTTCCTTCTTGATCCGCCGGTACTGGGCCAGCATCGGGGAATCCGCGCCTTTATCCTTCATTATTTTAATGAAACGACAAGGGGTATCAAAAAAATAAAATCGATCAGCGTTAAAAAAGGTACAATCAGGTTTATAAAGAGGTCTTCCGCGTCAAGCATCAGGAATACTGCCAGAAAACCGCCAAACGCCGGAACCGCGTAAATGAGAACGGCGCAGATGCTTATTATTTTTCCGGCGGCATAGAGCCAGGCGAAGGGTCCGTACTTTTCGCGGTCAAGCCAGAGGAAAAAGGACATAAGCGGGAAAAGCGCGAGCGGTGCGGCATACAGGAGGCCGGATACAAAGTGTTTGTCCCCGGTATCAAGGCCCGGCGCGGTCATCAAAAAGGCGAGCAGAAGAAAGCGTGTAATGTCATACAAAAAAACTATAAACCTGAACATCCCGACCAGTATACAATTATTTTTATTGCCCGGATAGCCGCCCGCCGGCGGGTTTTACCAATCGTGTCCGGCGAAAAGGCGTTTGACTAAACAGGGGGCGCCCATCATCCAGTTAGTCAACGAGGGAGGCGGGATTCACCCTTGGGGGTAGCCTCAAAAGGACGCGTATCTCGTTGTCGATAAGGGTTTCCTTTTCAAGCAGGGCGGCGGCCAGACTTTCAAGACGCGCCCTGTTCTTGGAGAGAAGTTTTTCGGCGGTGGAACGGCACTGATCCAGGATACCCCGTATAGCGGCGTCGATATGGCGGGCCGTCTCCTCGGAATAATCCTTGTGGCGGGCGATCTCCTTGCCCAGAAAGATAGGCTCGTCCTTCTGACCGTAAGTTACCGGGCCCAGATCCTCCGACATACCCCACTCACAGACCATCTGCCGGGCCATACCGGTGGCCTGCTCAAGATCGGCCTGCGTGCCCGTGGTCGTCTCGTTGAAGATAAGATTTTCGGCGGCCCAGCCGCCGTAGCAGATCACTATACGGTCAAGAAGCCATGCACGGGTATGCGCGTACTTGTCCTGTTCGGGCAGCGACATCGCCATACCGAGCGCCTTTCCGTGGGGAATTATCGTAACCTTGTGCAGAGGGTCGGCATTTTCCAAAAAATAATGCAAAAGCGCGTGACCGGCCTCGTGAAAAGCCGTCATACGGCGTTCTTTTTCAGAAATGGCGAGGGATTTTCTGGCCACGCCCATCAGTATCTTGTCCCTGGCCTCCTCAAAATCCGACATATCGACGGCGTCCTTGTCCTTGCGGGCGGCCAGGAGGGCCGCTTCGTTCACCAGGTTGGAAATGTCGGCCCCGCTCATGCCGGGCGTGGCGCGCGCTATGCGTGAAAGATCGACAGTTTCCGCAAGCGCGACCTTGCCGGAGTGGATCTTCAGGATCGCCTCGCGCTCGCATAGGTCGGGCATAGCGACGACAACCTGGCGGTCAAAGCGTCCGGGCCGCAACAGGGCGGGATCAAGCACGTCCGGGCGGTTGGTCGCGGCAAGGATGATCACGCCTTCCTTTGAATCGAAGCCGTCCATTTCGACAAGCATCTGGTTCAGGGTCTGCTCGCGCTCGTCGTGCCCCCCGCCGTAACCCGCGCCCCTTGTGCGCCCCACCGCGTCAAGCTCGTCTATAAAAATGATACAGGGGCTGGCCCGCCGCCCCTGCTCGAACAGGTCCCGCACGCGGCTCGCCCCGACGCCGACAAACATCTCGACAAAATCGCTGCCGGACATATGGAAGTACGCGACGTCCGCCTCTCCCGCGACGGCCCGCGCCATCAGCGTCTTGCCGGTACCGGGCATACCGACAAGAAGTATGCCTTTCGGTATCTTCGCGCCCATCCGGGTGAATTTTTCCGGCGCTTTGAGGAAGGCCACTACCTCCTGTAGTTCCCCTTTCGCGTCCTCCTGCCCCGCCACGTCCGCAAACGTAACTTTCTTGCCGTGCTCGACGTAACGTTTCGCCCTGCTCTTGCCGAACTGAAAACTCCTGCCGCCGATACCGCCCTGCATAGTCCGCAGCATCAGGAATATCAGCAGAAAACCCATCAGCCAGGGGCCGAATATCGTAACTATCCGCCCGAAAGTTACCCGCCCGGCGCTGCCTGTCACGCGGATACCCTTGTCCCTGAGCGCGGGAAGCAGATCAGGATCGTGGTAAGGGATCACGGCTTTGTAGTGGTCTACGGCGCCGTTATTTCCGGGGCGGCTCCATTCCACCGTGTCGTTGTCGTAAATAGTCACCGTCGTGAGTTGGTCGCGCTTGACGGCGTCCATAAAATCGGTGTAAGCCACCGGACGCACCGGCGTAGAGACCTGCCTGAGGTAAAAGAAGCCAACCGCCGCCGCAATTAGCAGCGATATCAGAAACCCGAAACGCGGTCTCTCCGGTTTAGGCGCGGACGGAATACGGCTCTGCCGGCTTTCGCGCCGCTCCGCTTCGTAATCTTTCATATCGTCCTGATTGTCGTTTTCGGGCATAGAGATCCTTCATTCATAAAATATTTTACCGATGCCGCCAGTATATAAAAGAATCTCCCTAATGAAAAGGCGCACCCTCATCGTTCCGCGCACCTGTTACATACACGGGCGCAGCATGTTCATGTTTGTGCCCAAACTACCACAATCCGGTTTACCGGATTTTTTTTGTTGTATTCCACGCTTAAATTTGTGTCTGCCTGACTGGTACAGGTAAAGACAGAATTCGGATTGATAGGAGGTTCTTTTATATTCCCGGAAATGTCAAACTCTTGGAGTCCCCCGGCAAAGCCGGGGGATTACCAATGGATTTACCCAACTTCATAAATTTATCTTCGGTAACGCGGTATATGGTCCAGTCCGATAGCGGGCTCGCGCCCACACCCCTGTAAAAGGCTATCGAAGGCGCGTTCCAGTCGAGGCAGGCCCATTCCAGCCTTCCGCAGCCGCGCCGCGCCGCGATACCGGCCAATTTTTGCAGCAAGGCCCTGCCGATACCGTTGCCGCGCAGTTCCGGCTTTACGAAAAGATCTTCCAGGTAGATGCCGGGTTTTCCCTTGAATGTCGAATAATTATGAAAAAACAGCGCGAAACCCGCAGCCTGTCCTGCGTATTCCGCAATCAGGACCTCCGCCCTCTTGTCGATAAAAATCGTCCGCCGCAGCCCCTCCACCGTGGCCTCTACCTGATCTTCCAGATGTTCATACTCCGCAAGCGCATGTATGAATTCAAGCAGCGATGCCGCATCTTCAATCACGGCTTCCCTTATGCTGATCTTATCAGTCATAACAGTCTAAACCTCCATCAACCCCAAAACGCGCAAGCCTACTATAACTTTTTATGCTTCCGAAGAACAAGTTATCGCATTGTCTAATAATTATTCTGGAAGAAAATGGTTTGTGTTGGCGACTAAAACAAAAATACAGTCGAAATGGCCTGAGTTGTTATTTTACAAAAAATTACGCAACGAGTTAATTACAGATAAGGTAAAGAGTTATAAAGAGGCTCAACCGCCATCATAGTACCAAAACAGCCATGTTTTAAGGCTAAGCCCATACAGAAATCAGGCTTATTTCGGCTAGATTTTATTCGCGGCGGGGTCTGCCCCCCGCCCTTCAGGGCGGGGGTTCATTTGGCATCGCGCTTATTGCTGCCGCGCCAGTATGAATTTTCAACCCGTCTTCACCTGTATAACCCTTTCCCTCCATGTATGCAAAACACGGTACCCGGGCACCGCTTTACCATGTTTTTACGCAAACCCGATGGAGAGCGGTAGCTTGACAAAAGGCGGGTGATGTACGATTGTAAAGCAGATGAATTCCGCCAAAAATTATTCGGTGTTTCTATTGTTTTTGCAGAATCCTCTATTTTTGTCCGGGCTGACCAGTTTTCTTTTTGCCCAGTTCATAAAATTCGCGATAATACTTACAAGAAAGGCAAAGAAGGGCAAGGCCGAACTGTTGGAGGCCTTTTTCTGGCGCACGGGCGGGATGCCGTCAAGCCATGCGTCAGCGGTTACGGCTTTGACGGTTACTATAGGGATACATGACGGGATCAACTCCAGCCTGTTCATCGTGTCACTGTTTATGTCTTTGATTGTTCTGCGGGACGCGGTCGGCGTGCGGCATTCGTCGGGGATACAGGCCAAGACGCTCAACGCCCTGGGGCAGACTCTTTTGGAACGTTTTCAGATCGAATACCATCCCGTAAAAGAAATCATGGGGCACAAACCGCTGGAAGTGGTTGTCGGTTGCTTTATCGGTTTCTTCATAGCGGCGGCCTATGCCTATCTGTAACGGAAAGCTCTTTTCAAAATTCACCGTCGCGTCGGCCCTGGCCGCGCTCGTATGCCTCGCGCCGCTGTTGGCGGCGGCGGCAGGTTTCAAGACGCCCGGCGGCGGGCCGGCGGGAGCCTACGTAACGGTCGTGACGGACGAGCGGGTCGCCGACAGGCTTGTATCGGAAAAGCTGGCCGGGGCCGGCATCAAAAACGTCTTGTCTGAGTCCTCGCAGTGGTTTTTCCTCTGCGATTTTTCCGATCTCAGGCGGATACGGCTTGACGAATTCAATGATTTCCTCCTCGAAACCGATCCGCGCAACGACGGTTACGCCCTGCGGCTAAGGTCGCTATTTGTACGGGACGGCAGGCGGTATTTTTACGTTCCCGCCGCCTCGATACGTTCTTCGAATCCCGCCGTGATAGAGGAGCGCGTCTCCCGCGCGCTGGGAGATACGCCGTACAGCCTGGCTATATCGAACATTTACGGCGCTAATAACGCGGACGGCCTGTTGATTTTCACGGCAGCCGCCCTGCTGAGCCTCGCGTTATCGGCTTTTGCCGCAAGATCGTTTTACGGACACGGAGGCGACGTCCGGCCCGTACTCGAATTCACGCTGATGACGGCGGCGCTGCTTCCAGCCTGCCTGCTTTTCGCGCGTCAGGGACCCGTAGGCTTCGCTCTGGCGGCGCTGGCGCTTGCCTTTTTCGTAACGCTGTACGAGCCTCTCAAATTTCTTTTCATGCGGCTGCGCCTTGAAACGGATTTTTCCGTCCCGCGGATCGCGC
Organism: Spirochaetaceae bacterium; assembly: GCA_031290855.1. Taxonomy (GTDB): domain Bacteria; phylum Spirochaetota; class Spirochaetia; order Treponematales; family Breznakiellaceae; genus JAIRMY01. Next base: position 8,153 of record JAISLM010000059.1, on the reverse strand, counting down.
TTTCCGGGCGCTTTGTGTCAAAAGAAAGAAAAACTTTTATATTTACGTTTATGCTGTTCGTAGTTGTCTCCGTAAGCGCGGGGATAAACCTGCTCCGGGCGCTGGCCGCCGTTCCGTTCTTTTGCGCGAGCGCCGCCGCCTATTTCATGGCCCTGACTATGCCGCGCGGTCGGAACGCCCATCTGCGTTTTGTTCCGCTTGACATAAGGCCGCGCCGCCGGACGGGACGCCGCGTGACGCTTGTCGCGCTTCCGTTCACTCTCGCCTCATTCCTGTCGACAGGGCTTCCGCTGCTGACTCCGGCAAGGCCGAAAATGCCGATGCCGCGGACGGCGGTCGTGAACAAGGACATACCGGCGATAGACTCAGGCGACTATCAACGGCACATCGAGTTTCAAAGAACTTTTTCATTTAGAAGGCTGGGCGGCGGCGCGGACGGGACTTCCGCTTACGCCGGTTTTGAAACCGGCGGCGACGGCCTTTTTTACCCGGCCCGGGACCTCCCGACCGCCGCCGGGGGCTTTGACGGCGGCGCGGACGGTATTCCGCCGTTTCCGCTGGAAAAACTTATCGCGTTCCTTAACGGGGAAGACGGCGAAGCCCTCTTTACCCAGGACTTCGACTTGAGAAGCCTTGTCGCCGTGACGCTGGCTCTCGCTCTGTATTTTCCCGTTTCCGGCTTTGCCATGTACGGTAATATGAAAAAAGAACGCGGTATATTATATATATCCCATTCGGTGACAGCATGAAAGTTTATTCGTTTTCCAGGGGCGGGCTCCGATTTGAAGATGATTTTGCGCCGGGGCGTGTTAAAAGCTGGCTCGCGTTTTTGCCGGAAATGGTGATCGTCCCTCTCGCGGTAGAAGCGGGCAGCCGCTCAATACCCGTTGTATCGGAGGGGCGGGATATTGAGGAAGGTATGCTGATAGCCCGCAGGCAGGGTTCGGGTTCGGCAAACGTGCATTCTCCCATACCGGGCAAGCTGGTAAAAACGATAAAGTGGGCGGCGGCCCCCGGCTTCCTGTCGGACGCCTTCGTGATAAAGCTGGGAGGCAGTTTCAACAGGCTTGGAAAGCCGGAAGTTAAGCACGAATGGACGGACTTAAACTGGTTTGAACTGCGCTCGCTGCTGGACGAATACGGCGTTATAGAGATGGACGGGCTTGGCCGCCCGCTCTGCGATATTTTTTCCAAAAACAACATGACGGACGCCCCGATCACTTTGATAGTGAGATGTGTTTTTGACGAACCCTGGCTAGCCGCCGAATACTGCCTCTGCAAGGAAAGGACGGAGGCGGTGGCGGAGGGCTGTTTGATAACAGCCAGGGCCGCGGGAGCGTCCTCGGTCGTATTCGCGGTGTCCGCCGCCGAAAGGGAACTCGGCAGGGCACTGCTTGAGGCAGCAAAACGGAACGCCGCTTCCGGGCAAATCACCTTTGCGGAGGTTTTGACCGGTTCGCGTTACCCCCAGCGCAGCGACTACGCGATGAAAGCCGTAATGACTCGCTACGCAAAGAGAGGAGGCCCGGTTAAAGGCGGCCTGTTGACGCTCGGCCCCGCTACGATGGCGGCCGTGTACGACGCCGTCGTGTTCCGGGTTCCGGTTTTGGAACGCCATGTCGCGGTGGGCGGGCCGGCGCTAAAACACCGCGCCGTGGTAAAGGCGCGGATAGGCAGCCGTTTGCGCGATCTGGTCGCCGAATGCGGCGGGTTTACCGGCAAAACGGAAGAGGAGTCCGCTGTCGCCACGATCGGTTCCCCGCTTATGGGCCGCGCCGCCGCAAGTTTGGACGAACCTGTCCTGAAGACAAGCCGCAGCGTTTTTGTATCCGCGGCAAAACGGCGCGGGGTGTCCGGCAAGAAAAACTTTTTGTTAAGCAAAATAGGCGGATTCCTGCCTGAGGCGTCCTGCATAAACTGCGGCGAATGCCGCAGCGTCTGCCCGCTAAGGCTAGACCCGGAAGACCTGTACAAAACGATAAGCTGCGGCAGGCGGGGTATGGTAAACTCAAACTGCATAGGCTGCGGCTGCTGCGAGGCGGTTTGCCCGTCAAAGCTGCCTTTATGTACGGCTATCGTGCGCACCCCTCCAGGAGGAGACGCCCGTGCCGTATAAGTCTACGGCCCTTTTCGAAAGGCCGCATATAAACCTTGTCTGCTCTTACACGACGCGGATGTGGATCATAAGCCTTTACGCAGCGGCGGCGGTGACGCAGTCGGCGCTTGGCGACGGCGGAAAATCCTTTTACGTGGCCCTTGCCGCGCTGTCCGCGGCGCTGCTGGGCGAATTCCTTTTCGGGATTAAAACGGGACGGCATACCGTGCTGGACGGCAGCGCCGCGGCTTCCGCCCTCGTGTTAACGCTGCTTCTGCCCGACGGGATACCGCCTGTCTTTGCCGCCGCAGGCTCGGCTTTTGCGATTGTCATCGTAAAGATGCTTTTTGGCGGGCTCGGCGCAAACTGGCTGAATCCCGCCGTTTCAGGATGGCTGTTCATACGTTTTTCATGGCCCGCCGCATTCAGTGACGCGACGGCGAATACGCCGGTTTCCTTCCTCATCGACAAAGCCGTGAACAGGGGCGGGGACCTGTTGGGCCCGGCATGGGAAATACTGAATCAAAACGGCTTTATAGCGGGTGGAAACAAGCTGACGCGCTTTTTCAATGACACGGTATTTTCCTTCTTCAACACGGAAATACCTGACGGATACCTTGATTTTTTCGCCGCGCCCGGACCCGGCATAATAGGCGACAGAGGGACTTACGCCCTACTGTTTGGCAGCATTGTAATAATCGCGCTAAAGCTCGGACGCTTCTCGGTATCTGCCCTATACCTCGCCTTTTATCTGCTGTTGATAAAGATTGCCGGCGCGTTCCCGGCTGGCGGGCAGCTTTGGAAAGGCGACATCCTTTTCGGCCTGTTTTCGGGCGGCACCCTGGTTACGGCGTTCCTGTTGTTGACCGACCCCGCCACGGGTCCGAAATCCGGTTTCGGAAAGATGATGTTTGCGGTGTTGGCGGCTTTTTTGTCATTTTTCTTTCGTTACATGAAAAGCGAGCCCTACGGAGCTTTTTTTGCGGTCGCGCTGCTTAACACCCTGTCTCCGTTGGTACGCGCGGCGGAGAGTCGCTATATATACACGGGCGGGGTAAGGTAAAATAAGACACGCATGAAAACCGGCAGAATACTGGCCTTTGGTAAAACATTTTTCAAAAGAATAAATATTTTTATCAAAAGCTTTAACGAAACTTCGATCTTTGCGATATGGATGGCGGGGTTTATGCTTGCGGGCGCGTTTTTATGGGGTTTAACCGCGAACCTTCGTAACGACATCACCGCAAAAACCATAAACAGGATACTTGACGAGACGGAAGAGGAAAGGAGGCTTGTAGCGGCAATTTCCACATGGCATATTCCGGGTAACGTGACGCAGTTCGGTACCTGGTACGTGATGACAAGCCATGAAAACGCCGTGCTTTTTTCTTTCATAATGGAAGGCATTTTCGTGCCGTGTCTGGCCATAGTCGGCAATGGCGGCGACTTGTCCGCGCTTATCCCCCTCACAGTTAACGCGGACAGGGCCGTTTCGCGGATGAATCCCGGTTATTTGCGTATCTGGATAGACAGAATAAAGAGGAACGCCGGCATATTGAAGCAGGCTTTGGACGAGAAAGACAGACGGAGGGAGGATGCCTGATTCAAACGTGAAAAAAGCCGGACCGCTTGCAAATGTACGCCGGATTTTCTGTTCTCCCGTCTCGTCGATGAGCGGTACGGCGCTTTTTTTAATAGCCGGAAGCCGCCTTTCTTACGCTATAGGGGCGGCGGGCGCGCTTGTCTGGGTCTTTGTAATGAGCGCGTTTGTAAATACGGCGCGGCGCGGTATCACGTCGAATTTCCGAAACAAGATGTTTAACGTGGCGCTTTCGTCTTTTTCCGGGAGCCTTTACTTTTTCTTGCTGTACCTGTTGAACCCGCTGTTCGCGATGGAAACCGGCCTGGTATACGCGCTAGTGCCGGCATTCTACATAGGCAGCAAATTCTGTTCGTCGCTTGAGAATTCGCCTGCGGACGAGATGTTTCATGAGGCTTTTTACGAGCCGCTTTCCATGTCCGGTCTCGTACTGGGATTTTCATTGATACGCGAACCCCTGGGTTTTGCCACACTGTCAATCCCCGGCGGCAAGCGCGGTATAATCGAACTGTTCAACACCCAGGGCGGCTATTCGTACCCCTTTCAGTTGATTTCCAGTTCCACCGGCGCTCTCTTCCTGCTTGCTTTCATGATTGTTGTTTCACGGTATATCGATAAAAAGGGAGGGCGTCCGCATGAATAATTTTATCGTGCTGACCGTTTTTTCGGTTTTTTCTTTCAATCTGGTACTGAAATTCGCTTTGAGCGTAAAAGAGATTTTTGAAAACCGGAAACATCCGGCGGCAAGCTGCCTGTTTCAGTGGTTAACCATGTTCATCACCGTATTCGTCTCATGGTTGATCTTTACATTCATTCTGTCGCCGTTGACCTTGGGTTTTTTTGAATACTTTCTGCTGTTTCCTGTGACGGTTTTTTTAACTGTCTGCCTTGAAAACATACTGTCCATAATAATTCCAGGAAATCTGACCCAAAACAAAGCGTTTTCCGCCTACTCTTCGTACTCCGGCCTCGTATTAACCGCGCTAATACTGACACTGCGCCTTGCGGATACCACTTCGGACGCGATGGTGCTGTCTTTGGGCTTTTCCTCGGGTGTGTATTTTTCCATCGCCTTGCTGCGTATGATAAAAACGCGCGTCAAGAACGAGAAAATACTGCCGTTTTTCAGCGAACAGCCCCTGCTGCTTACGTCGATGGCGCTTCTTTCCCTGGTTTTTTCATCAATAGCGTACGTTACGCTGCTGCACCCGTTGAGCTTTTAGGTGTTTTCAAACCCGCGAATAAGCGTTACTATGGTTTAAAGCGTCATGAGTACGGCATTAACATTCATTCTGGGGATACATTATCATCTTTCAAACGGATCCGATATGCGGATGTTTGACAGGGTTTACAGGGGAAAAATACGGCCCGTACTGACAAACCTGTACAAATTTCCAAAAATCTCGGCGGTTCTGCACTTTTCAGGCTCTCTGTGGTACTGGATTGAGAGGAACCACGGGGAAATTTTTATGCTGACGGCGGACATGGTAAAGCGGAAGCAGATAGAGCTTTTAAGCGGCGGTTTCTACGAGCCTATGATGCCCCTAATCAGCTACAATGACAGGCTGGGGCACATCGAGATGCTGACCACGTACCTGCGCAAGCATTTCGGAAAGCGGACGCAGGGATGCTACCTGCCGGAACTCGCCTGGGAAGTTTCAATGCCCAGCGTTCTTTCCTCGTGCAACATAGCCTATGCTTTTCTTGACGAATCCTGTTTCTTTGACGCCGGGCTAAAAGAAAAAGACCTTTACAAGCCGTACATAAGCGAGGATAAGGGGAAACTTGTCACGATATTCCCGGTTTCGAGGCACCTTGCTTTCGGCCTGGAAAAAAACACAAACGCGACGCTAGAACAGCTGCTTTCCGGTTCCGAAGACCCAAACAGGGTGGTGAGCGTGTTTCCGTCGTGTTTTGGCGGCGGAAACACGGACGAGGCGGTTGAAGCGCAGATATATTCATTTTTTTTAAAGCTTTCCGCATACGAAAACAGGATCGATTTCTCGCTGCCGTCAAAGCTGATAAAAAATCTTTCATACCTGCAAAAGATATATTTGCCGCAGAAAGCCGTAAAAAAAGGGCTGATAGAGTACCCGCAGATAAACCATCTTTACGCGAAGATGGTTTTTGTCCGCGCCCTGATAGATCAAATTCGCGGCGACAAGATCTGTAAACGGCGGGCTTACGAAGAATTGTGGAAGGCCCAGGATTACGACCTTTACTGCGGTTCGCAATTGGGGCAGGCGAATCAGGCTGCGGTCAGAAGCGCCGCCTACAAGGCGCTTCTGGAGGCGGAAAATATTGCGCGCGGCAACAAGAAATTCATCCCGTCGCTGATAGCTTTTGACTTTAATTTTGACGGCATAAAGGAATACCTGTTTCTGTGCGAAGAGATTAACTGCTTTATCGGCGAGACCGGCGCCTGCATATTTGAATTGGACTACCTTCCCAGCTCGTGGAATTTTGCCGGCAGCGCAAGTTTGAACGGAAAATATTATTCATTCCGCGATATGATAGCGCCGCCCGGTTTTTCGTATTCCCATATCATAAACAAAAATTATTCCGGCGTGCGGCTGTGCGGCGAAGAATGTTACGAAATGACAAGCATGGACCGCCAGCGATGCAAACTGGCTTTCAGTCTGCCCGCTGCCGCCTCCGGCAATTTTCCCGATATCGAGATCGAAAAAACCTTCTATCTTAAAAAGAACACGCTAAGCGTAACATACCGCATAACAAACAAGGGCAATGAGGTAAAAGAATTTGTCTTTATATCGGAACTGAATCTGGTTTTTTCGAATAATGGCAGGAACAGTCTCCGTATATACTCATACAATGAGTATGAATCGTTTTCAAATCACGGTGAAAAAATGGCTGTCTTCCCCATTGAAGGCGGCGGCTTCGCCGCTTTGGACGCGGCCGCCATTGATTTCCAGGACATACGCAACGAAGTTATAATCAACCTTAGCGCCGACACGGCATTTGACGCGTGGATGTGTTCCGATCCTGTAAACGCCGGTCAAAAAGCCGGTAATTCAGCAGGCTGCCAATCGACCCGCATTCTGGTCCGCAAGCATCTCAAACTGGCGGAAAACGCCGCATACAATATTAGGTTAAACCTTGCTTTTATCAGTGCCCTTACACCCCCTCCGGTGTCGTATATAAATTAAAGCAGACCAGTAAAAGTGACCGCGGAATATCTGGAATGAAGGACCCAGGAGCAAGCTCCTGGGTATCAAAGATCTCTATTTGAAATCTTTGCGTACCAGCGGGGGAACACATCCCCGCACCCACAGTTACCGCACCAAAGTGCGGGGGTATTAAACCAAAAGGGGCTGCACCCCAATAAACTCCCCCGCTTTTGTATTGATAAAATCAAATTGCGCATTCCGGTCAGAGTGCCCTTCGCCAACCCGCGGCATCTTTTGATTCGCCTGTTTTCTGTATCCCGCGTCCTACGGTATCGAACCGGCGGTGGCGCGCGTGATATGCCCACCGTATCGCTCTGACAATTTCCGCCCTATGTCCCGCAAACTGCCGGTTGTCCGTGACAGTATTTTTTCAGGATTGGCGTATATGCTGTCTTCGGCTATGTTCCGTATTTGTTCCTGAATATCGGGGTATTTTTCTTCCGACCATTTTGGGCCGCCGCCGGGTTACCGTATTCGCCGGGGAGCCGGTTCCAATCCTCCGGATAATTCTTTCTTGCCCCGGATTATCGTGTTCAATGCCAGCCCCGTTACCCCGTGAACAAGCGTCGCTCCCCCATATCCAGCTGCCTTGGACAGAGTTGCCGCATACTGTCTCCTTTGCGTCTCGTTCGTTGTACCCTAAAGTCCGTTCATACAACCGGTATATCACACCCGGATTTTATATAAAGTTAATATTTAACGGTTCCTTAATTAACTAAACACCCGCCGCCTAAAGGCGGAAGGTGTTTGGGCGGCTGAAAGCCGCGTTGAGGCTAAAGCCTCCTAAAAAGATATTTTGCTAAAGCAATCTAAAGTTTACGACTGAAACTTGTCCTTTGCCCTCTCCTATTCGCAAAGTCTGGTTTAATACCCCGCGGCTCACGTAAGGCAAAGCCTACAAAGATTTGGTATTAAACCAGACGATATTATAAACTTCCTTACAGAACGAGCCTCCGCTCAAACCAACACAACGCTTAAGATACCGCGCGGCTTGCCGCACGGAGGCTCATTCTCAGTGGGTCTGCTACACCGCCTTATCCTTCCTTAACAGGTTAAGCAGGAAGAAAAACGACCCACAAGCCGCGTAGCGGCTTGCCGCCATGCGGTTGTGCCTGCGGCACAATCCATGCGTGTGTAGTGCAGCGGTTTGCCGCGCAAGGGATTGGAGGGGTGCGGAGCAGCCACGGCGCTTGCGCCGGGGCCGGAGCGATAGCGTAGCCCCGGAAAGCCCGGTCGCCGCGCAGCGGCGATGCGCCCAAAAAATAATGAG
>JAISLM010000058.1 GCA_031290855.1 Spirochaetaceae bacterium | reverse complement strand
GTCCGGGGATTGAGTCTTGCCGGCGACCGGCTGGCTTTTTACATCAGGCCCGCGGACGGGTTCGAGCTGCCCGCGATAATGAAATGGCTGAAGCAGACCTTCGCCATTAGGTACAACCGTGACAATGGACGGACTGGGCACCTGTGGGGTGACCGGTACCGGTCGCGGATTCTGGAAGGGGAGCCGCCGGACGGCGGGGAGGAGGCGGCGGGAGTCACGCCGCCCCGCGGGGTCAGACCCGTAATCAAGCAAGGCCCCGCCGGACGAGCGGCGGCGGGGGACTCCCCGGCCCGTGGGGTCAGACCCCGTGGCGGGAAACGGGCGTCCGGCGCCGCGTTTTCCCGCTCATACCCCCTTCCCGCCACCCCGGCGCCCGGATAAGCGGCATAATCCGCCCGCAGAACCGTAGCAGCCGCCATTTCCTCCCCAAACCGAACCGGCCCAGGGGGATACGCCTGCCCTGAAATCTGAATTATGGGTCAGGTTTAGAACGCGGGCTGTGCTGCCGCCATAATCCGGTTTGCGAAATCCGGATTATGGCGGCGTGTTTTCCTGAATCTTTCACGCTTTTACCCGTGCGGCGGCCGCGCCGGGTTTCCTGAATCGCTGTTAAGAAAATCTGTAATGTGTTAAACTCCTAAATTACCGCAGCCTGCCGCCCATTGGCGGGCTGTACTCAAAACTGGAAAAAAAGTATAATTGACGGACACTGCGGTTAAAAATTGGGAACTTTAACCGCCTCACAGAGACAGGAGCCAAATGGCAACAAAATTTGAAGAAGCGGTACGCTTGTACAATATGAAACGCTGGGATTCGGCGCTTCAAACCTTTCACGAGGTGGATGCTTCCGCGTTTAGCCCGGCGGAAAAGATGGACCTTGCGTACTATCTGGGGCTTTGTTACACAAAACTGGAACGGTATAACGATGCGATACTGTATTTTGAGCAGGTTGTTACCGGCGATTCGGGGCCTTTGCGCGTATGCCAGTGCCGGCTCACGCTGGCCTATATTTACATGATTACCAACCGCCCGCGTATGGCGGAATTCGAGCTTGACCGTCTGATCAAGAACGGTTTTAAGTCCGTTCAGATATATACGATGATGGCTTATGCGGCATGTATGCAGAAACAGTTTGACCGTGCCGTTAAAATGTACGAAGACGCGCTCGACATTGATCCCGCCAACAGTACCGCGATGAACGGACTCGGGTTTTTGCTGGTTGAAAACGGCACGGACATCCGGCGCGGGCTTGATCTGTGCAAGAAGGCGGTTGAAAAACATCCGCAGAGCGCAGCCTACCTCGATTCGCTCGGCTGGGCTTACTACAAGACAGGTCAACTGGTCGAGGCCCGGCAGTGGCTGCGCCGGGCGCTCGATCTTGCACCCCGCCAAAAAGACATTAGCTCTCACATGAAGGTTATTGTCGCTAATGCTTCGTAGGCGGGTGATGAAAAGCCTGCTCCGCCCTTCCTTTTTGATAGCCCTGTTGGCCGTGTTTCCGGTATGCGCCGGACTTCCGGCACAGGAATCCGCCCTTTTAGGCGGCGACATTGACGCGCTTCACGCGGCGGAAGCGTTCAGGCTCGGCGTCGAGGCGTACAACCAAAATTCCTTTAACGAGGCGATCTATGCGTTTGAACAGGCCCTGTCGTGGAAACCGGACGAAGCGCTGATCCTGAACTGGCTGGGGCGGGCCTACTACCGTTCCGGTATGGAAGGCATAGCCCTGCGGCAGTGGCAGGCCGCGCTTGAAATATATGACCGGCTTTCGCCCGAGGCGGTGCTGATCAACAGTTGGATCGAACACGTCGGCTCGCGCCGCGGCGTGTTTTCCGCTATGAACGAGGCCGTCCGCTATGTCGAGATCGGCCATTTCCCCGGAGCTTATGACGGTATAACCAGTTTCAGCCAGCCTTCCTCCGTCCTGCCGGAAAGAGACGGTTCGCTGTGGGTCGCGGCTTACGGCAGCAACGAGGTTGTCCGTCTGGACGTTAACGGAGTTGTCCGTTACCGGGAACGGGGGCCGCTGCCCGGTTTCGACAGGCCGTTTGCGATGGCGCGCGGCCTTGACGGCAGGATCTATGTTTCTGAATTCCGCGGCGGAAGGGTAAGCGTACTTGACGCGGGCGGGAAATGGCTTTCGCACATATCTTCCAAAGGCATAGTTCCGGGCCGCTTGAGCGGACCGGCGGCCGTTGCGATTGATGACGAAGGCTACCTGTATGTTGTTGAATTCGGCAACCGCCGCGTTTCAAAGTTCGACCCTGACGGCGCTTTCATCAACAGTTTCGGCTCGAAAAGTGCGGATTTTGCGGGACTTTTGGCGCCGTCCGGCATCGCGGCGCGGGGCGGCGTGGTTTATGTTGCGGACGTGTTGGCAAAATGTATATACTCTTTCGATTCAAACGGGCTGTACCTTGGAATTTTAATAGACGGCGGCCTTGAAGGGCCGGAAGGTTTAAGATTCATGGATGACGGCAGCCTGCTTGTTACCGATACCAGGCGGATGCTCGCCGTAGACCCCGAAACCGGCATCGTTCGTCCGCTGTCCGCTTCCGGAAATTCGCGCATACGCCTGATTGACGGCGCCGTCGACGCAAACGGAGAACTTGTGACGGCAAACTTCGATTCGAACGAAGTTACCGTGTTTGCCTCGATGAGCGACATCGCCTCCGGACTCTTTGTGTCGGTAGACCGTGTCGTGAGCGCCGAATTTCCCATGCTTACGGTGGAACTCCGTGTCGAGGACAGCCGCCGCCGCCCGATCGTCGGCCTTGACCAGTTGAACTTTATGCTGACTGAGGAAGGCCGGCCTGTCAAAAACCAGTTACTGCTGGAGGCCGGCAACGCAACGGGATTGGCCGACGTAACGATTCTGCTGGAAAGATCGTCCAACGCCGCGGCGCTGCGGGACGGTTTCGCCAACGCCCTGCGTGACATAAGCGCCGCACTGGAAGGTTCAGGCGGCATCGTTTCTATCATTTCCGCCGGGGAACAGCCTGTGCGTGAACGCTTCAATCCGGAAAATCCGGCGTCCCTTGCGGCGGCGGCTCGGGGCGCGGACGCGGACTTTTCGCGGCGCTGGCGTTTCGATCAGGCCCTTCGGCTCGCTGCCACGGACCTGCTGGGCCGCTCACCCAAACGCTCGATCCTGTTTGTATGTTCCGGCAAGGGGATAGGCCAACTTGCGTTTGAGCAGTACAGCCTGTCGGAGCTTGCCGCATATATGGCGAATAACGGAGTCATTTTTCACGCGATTATAGTAGAAGACGAATCCGGTGCGGCGCAGGCCGGCGAGGAGATCCGATTTCTCTGCGCCGAAACGGGAGGCCGGGCTGTCCGGCTGTACCGCCCGGAAGGTGTCGCGCCGCTTGTAAAACAACTTGTTTCCATGCGATCCGGCTCATATTTTCTAAGCTACGAGTCCTCCCTACCCACAGATCTGGGCCGGGCCTTTCTTCCGGTAGAGGCCGAAGTCTACCTGCTTGAACGTTCAGGCCGCGACGCGGCAGGCTACTTTCCGCCTTTGGAATGACCCGCCCGCGGATTCGTGAGCATTCGGGAATTTTGCCAGGTTCAGTAGGATTTTGGTGAAAGTACCCGACAGCCCGGCCAACGTCCGTGCCTGCCGGCAAGCGCACGCCACTTTTGCCCCGGAGACAATGGAAAAACCCGCTGGCGGGCAGGCCGCCGCATTGACAGCGGGGGGACTTCCGGTGAAAAATAACGGATTGAGATGATTATTTGATGAAATTAGAGATAGACACGCATACACATTCGATCGCGTCGTTGCACGCCTATTCGACGATAGACGAGCTTGCAAAGGGGGCAGCGGAGAGGGGGCTTGCGGGCTTTGTTTTGACGGAACACGGGCCCGCACTGCATGGCGGTCTGCCTCATCCGTACTATTTTGGCAACATGGCCGTTCTGCCGGATCGGATTAGCGGTGTAAGGCTGTTTCGGGGGGTGGAGTTGAACGTGATTGACGATGCCGGCGGTCTTGACCTGACGCTCAAATACCTGCGGGCGCTTGATTTTGTGATGGCCGGCCTCCACGAGGCCTGCTTTCCTCCCGATTCGAAGGAGGTGAACACGCGCGCTATGATTGCCGCGATCGAAAATCCTTACGTAGACTGTATTTCCCACCCCGGAAACCCGGCTTACCCGGCGGATTACGAAGAGATCGTTAAGGCCGCCGTCCGCTGCGGCAAGGCGCTGGAAATAAACAACAGTTCTTTCAAGGTGAGGCGGGGCAGCGAGGAAAACTGTCGGACGATAGCCTGCCTGGCGAAGCGCTACGGCTGCCTAGTAAGCTGCGGCAGCGACGCACATTACCGGGCGGACGTAGGGCGCTTCGATGAGGCCCTCGCCGTGATTGTCGAGGCCGGCATAGACGGGGAGCGGATCGTCAACCTTACGCTCGACAGTTTCGCCGAATTCTCAAAACGCCGCAGGGCGGAACGTAAAGCGGCATGATTAACGAAAAGCCGCCCCCGGTAACGGAGACGCAGGCCGGAGTAAAGCCGGATGCCGCCGCCCGGCTCGGTACGGAACCGGTCGGACGCCTGTTACTGCGGTTCTCGATACCGTCGATAGGCGGGATGTTGCTAAACGCGCTGTACAACGTGGTGGACCGGATCTTCGTCGGGCGCGGCGTTGACGAGATTGCCCTGGGCGGCATATCGCTCGTGATGCCGCTTATGACGCTGTCGATGGCCTTCGCGATGTTGTTCGGCATAGGCTCGGCGAACATGATTTCGATGCGGATGGGGCAGGGGAAACGGGAGGACGCGGAAAACGCGCTGAACCACTGTTTCTTCCTGTTGATTGCGGTCGGGCTCTTTACGAGCATCCTTGAACTTGCGCTGCTTGACCCGATACTCTCCCTGCTAGGCGCCCAGGACGGCAGCGCCGCGATAGAGTATGCCCGCCGTTACTACCGCATAATCCTAGCCGGGCAGGTGTTCTTCCAACTGAGTTTCGGCCTTTCCCACTGTAGCCGGGCGCAGGGCTTCCCGGTGATGTCCCTCCTGTCGATGGTTTTCGGCGCGGGCCTCAACTCGATCCTCGACCCGATCTTCATATTCGTCTTTGGCTGGGGTGTCGAAGGGGCGGCGCTCGCCACGATCATCTCGCAGTTCTGCGCGGCGGTCTGGATACTGAGCTTTACCTTCAGCCGGAGGGCGCTGATCAGGCTCCGGCCAAAACTCCTGAAACCTTCCCTTTACATAGTGAAGACGATAGCGGCCTTCGGTTCCGCCTCCGCGCTGCTACAGTTCGCGATGTCCGCCGTACAATTGCTGCTGAATTCGAGTATGGGCTGGTACGGGGAGGCGGCGCTCAAGGTGCCTAACGGGGGCGACATAGCGCTGTCCGGCATGACGATAATCAACTCGTTCACTATGTTCATACTTATGCCCGTCTTCGGCATAAACCAGGGGGCGCAGCCGGTGTTGGGCTTCAACTACGGCGCAAAGAAGTTTGACCGCGTACGCAGGGCCTATTTCCTGGCGGTATCCGCCGCCACCGGTATATGTGCGGCGGGCTTTCTCGCAACACGCTTTTTCCCGCTCTTGATCATACGCCTGTTTGTTCCTGAAGGCAGTCCAGCCCTGATGCGGGTCAGCACCTATGCGATGAGAACGGCCCTGCTCGTACTGCCGCTCAACGGCTTTCAGATAGTGTCGTCCAATATGTTCGCGGTCACGGGCCGCCCGAAAGTATCGATAATACTCGCGATGCTCCGCCAGATCATCCTGCTCTTCCCGTGCATACTGATTTTCGGGAGGCTATGGGGCTTGAACGGCGTGATCGCCGCGATGCCTGCCGCCGACGCCATTTCCGTCAGCATCACCGCGATAATGATCTTCATGGAATTCCGCCCCGCCAGGTCCCGCCGCCAAGTTTAAGCCGGACTTGTATTGAGGAGGGGCGGGCGATAAAGCCGTCATAATGAGAAGGTGCGAATATTCCGCGTTAGCCGGGCGCCTTTCCTGTTCCGGACGCCTTGGGCGAGGCTCATTTGGTGCGCCTTGACAGGGGGTCGGGGAGGGGTGGCATACTTTTGACATGGATCATGAGGATGTGGGTATAGAAACAGGCGATTTTATCAGCGATTTCATAAAAGAAGACCTTTCCGGCGGGCGTTTTTGTTATGTGCGGACGCGCTTTCCCCCCGAGCCTAACGGGTGGCTCCACATCGGCCACTGCAAGGCGATGTCTATCGATTTTTTGACGGCGGCGCGTTTTGGCGGCGAGTGTAACCTGCGCTTCGATGATACGAACCCCGAAAAAGAGGATGTCTCTTATGTCGAGGCGATAAAGCGTGACGTGAAATGGCTCGGCTTCGACTGGGGGCGGCGCGAATTCTACGCTTCGGACTACTACGAATACCTGTACGGGCTCGCTGTGAAGATCATAAAAAAGGGAAAGGCCTATGTCGACGACCTTTCGGAAGACGAGATGCGCGAATACCGGGGGACGGCGGTGGACAAGGATAATATCACTGACACGCCGCCCGGCAGGGACAGCCCGTTCCGAAACCGGGGTGTGGACGAGAACCTCGACCTGTTCCTGAGGATGCGGCAGGGCGAATTTGCGGATGGCGAGAGGACGCTGCGGGCCAAAATCGACATGAAACACCCGAACCTTGTGATGCGCGACCCGGTGATGTACCGTATCAGGCGCGAAAAACACTACCGGACGGGCAGCGAATGGTGTATTTACCCGATGTACGACTTCCAGCACCCGCTTTCGGACGCGAAGGAGGGGATCACCCACTCGCTCTGTTCCCTTGAGTACGAGATTCACAGGCCGCTGTACGAATGGTTCCTGCGCGAGGCGGAAGTTTTCCCCAGCAGGCAGATAGAGTTTGCCAGGCTCAACCTGACGCATACCGTACTTTCCAAGCGTTTCCTGTTGCGGCTTGTGCGGGAGGGGCGCGTTTCAGGCTGGGACGACCCGCGTATGCCGACTCTGGCGGGGCTGCGCCGCCGGGGCTACACGCCCGCCGCGCTGCGCGACTTCATGGCGCGTATCGGCGTCGCCAAAACCGACAGCATGGTTGACTTCGCGCTGCTGGAATACTGTCTGCGCGAGGACTTGAACAGGCGGGCCCTCCGGGTGATGGCGGTGCTCTCTCCCCTCAAACTGATAATCGAAAATCTCGATCCGGGGGCTGAAATAACGCTTGACGCGGTCAACAACCCGGAAGACCCGTCCGCCGGTACGCGGAAGCTGAAGTTTACCCGCGAGCTGTGGATAGAACGGGACGATTTCGCCGAGACGCCGCCTCCTAAATACCACCGGCTCTTTCCGGGTAACAGTGTGCGGCTCCGCTATGGTTTTATCGTTACCTGCACCGGCTTTGAAAAGGACACCGTGGGGAATGTCAGCGCGGTACGCGCCGTGTACGATCCCGCGACCAAGGGCGGGAACGCGGCGGACAACAGGAAGGTTAAGGGGACGATTCACTGGGTGTCGGCCGCGGACGCGCTGCCCATCGAGGTGAGGTTGTACGGTCACCTTTTCTCGCCTGAGCGTCCGATGGAGACGCCTCCCGGCAAATCCTTTCTTGACGGCCTTAACCCCGAATCGCTTGCCGTGCTTAAAGGCGCTCTTGCCGAGCCGTCCCTGGCGGAGGCGGAAGCGCCAGAAGCGGCGGGGACGGAGGGGCGCGGCGGCGTTTTTTTTCAGTTTGAGCGGCAGGGCTACTTTGTCCGCGACAGGGAAAACGGCGAGGGGGGTGTGCCGGTGTTCAACAAAACTGTGGGTCTCAGGGACTCCTGGGCAAAGATCAAAGGGAAGCAACAGCTGGCTTAAGCGCCCGGCGGAAAAAAAATTTGAACAGAAAAATTGTTTTTTTGGATATTGACGGTACACTTTCCATCGATAACCGTGTGCCGCCGTCCGCAAAACGCGCCTGCCGCGCCGCCCGGAAGAACGGCCATCTGTTGTACGTATGCACGGGGAGGGCGCGTTTACAGATAAAGCCGGCGCTAATACGGATAGGCTTTGACGGTATCGCCAGTTCCGCCGGCGCTTATATAGAGACCGCGTCAAACGCGCAGGCGGTGAGCGCAAAAGGCGGGGAACTGCTGTTCAGCGCCTCGATGGAAGCTGATAAGCTCCGCGCACTGACGTCTTATTTCAAAAGGCACGGCACGGCTTACCTGCTTGAGCTTGAGGACAGGCTGATCGCGGGCCCCTCCCTTAAATCCTACTTCGCCGAATATTACGCGGGCTGGCATCTTACTTTCAAGAGTCTGCCGGATCGTTTTCTTTTGTGGCAGCTTTTCAGGAAATGTGAATGGAACATCGATAATTTGGACGGTTGCGACGTGCGCAACGTGGTTTTCTGGGAGTCGGGCGGCGTTACCTTTGAGGATGTGGAGCGTGAATTCGGCGCGGACTATGAGCTTTCCCGCCTTTCGATCCCGGTATTCGGCATGGAGGGGGGCGAAATGGGGCCGCACGGCGTACACAAGGGGCTGGCGCTGGAAAAAATTTCTGCGTATCATGGCTTTGACCGCTCCGATACGATGGCTTTCGGTGACGGTGACAACGACCGCACGATGATACTGGGCGCGGGGATCGGTATCGCCATGGGAAACGCCACTCCGTCGCTGAAAGCTATAGCGGGGGATGTTACGGACGACATAGAAAATGGCGGTTTGGCGAAAGCGTTCAAAAAATATGGTTTGGTGTATGAAGCCGAACATGATTCAAGGTCCCGCCGGAGGGCGGCGGGGTTTTCAAATACAGGAGAATAAAAATGAACAGATCAAAAGTGTACTTCACCGATATGAGGTGCAGGGTGGGCGACAGTCTTTTGAAAAAGCTGGAACGGCTCATCACAAAGGCGGGCATTGACGAGATAAACTTTGAAAATAAGTTTACCGCTATCAAGATTCACTTTGGCGAGCCGGGCAATCTTGCCTTCCTGCGTCCGAATTTCTCGAAGGTCGTGGCCGGCCATGTTAAGGCGAGGGGCGGCCTTCCGTTCCTGACCGACTGCAACACGCTGTACGTCGGACGGCGCAACAACGCCATAGTCCACATGGACGCGGCGTTTGAAAACGGCTACACGCCGCTGTCAACCGGCGTGCAGAATATCATAGCGGACGGGCTCAAGGGTACGGACGATGTGGAGGTTCCGGTTGCCGGGGGCGAGTTCTGCAAAACGGCGTTGATAGGGCGTGCAATCATGGACGCGGATATTTTGGTGTCGCTAAACCACTTCAAGGGACACGAGATAGCGAGTTTTGGCGGCGCCATAAAGAATATCGGCATGGGATCCGGCAGCCGCGCCGGAAAGATGCAAATGCATAACGACGGCAAACCGGAGGTCAGAACGGCCAAGTGTACCGCTTGCCGCCAATGTTCGCAATACTGTGCTCACGGCGCGATTTCCTACGGCGCGGACAAGAAAGCCGCTATAGATCACGGGAAGTGCGTAGGCTGCGGACGCTGTATCGGAAGCTGTAACTACAACGCGATTTTTAATAACAGCGACTCCGGCAGCGTTAAAATGAACTGCAAGATGGCGGAGTACACGAAGGCCGTACTGGACGGGCGTCCCAACTTCCACGTCAGCATTGTGAACCAGGTATCCCCTTACTGCGACTGCCACGGCGAGAATGACGCGGCGATAATCCCGGATATTGGTATGTTTGCGAGTTTTGACCCGGTGGCGCTGGACAAGGCGTGTCTGGACGCGGCAAACGCCGCCCCCGTGATAAGCACGAGTATACTGTCGGAGCGGGAACAGACCCACGGCGATCATTTTGTTGACGTGCATCCTGCGACAAACGGTATGGCGCAGCTGAGCCACGCCGAAAAGATCGGTCTTGGCACATGCGAGTACGAAATTATCAGGATAAAATGAACAGCCCTGACGCTTCGCCGCGCCTCACGTTAAACAGGTAACTTGTGAACATCGGTTTTGAACTTACGGGCGGCACGGGCGGCAGCGGTGTCTCCGGCAAGTATAACACGCGGAGAATCTTCGTTAATCGTTTCGTAAAGACGCTTCGCCGTGTCCGCAATACCGCCGGCGTCCGCGGCAATTATATTTTTTAAGTTCGCTTCCCGCCGCCCGTCGTCTATGTTGTACAGAAAACGCATAAAATCCTTGAAGCCTTTCATGGGATTTGCCGAAGGATGCTTTTCTTTTGCGTATGTACCGATGATTATTTTTTCAAGCATATCGCCGGTGACTTTTGTTTCTTGCGCGGCTTTAAGTATCTTGCAAAAGGCTTCAAGCGATTCGTGCGGCTGCGGGTCGCGGTACGTCGAAAATGTAAACGTACCTTCTATGCTGTTTGCGGACGCATTAGCGCCGTAAGCCCCGCCCGTCATGCGCAGATCCTTCCAAAGCGCGCCTGTTGAAAGGTGGTGCGCCAGAACCGTTTCGATGGACGCTTCTTTTGTACCAATGCCGGAACAGTTAAGCGAAAGTACGGCAAAACCGATCCGTAGCGTAGGCGATGAAAAAATTTCAGGCGCGTCAGTTTTGGCGCCGCCGTACAACATATTTTGCGATGATACAACTTTATCAAAAAAATCGTTTTCATAGCAAAGCTCGTTGCGGCGGCGCGGCGGCGTGAAACACGAAAAAGTTTTTTCAATAATTGACGGCGCCTCGCCGTTTTCGCCCGTTACATTTATGAACAGGCCGGCATGGGAAACAAGTTTGTCGCGTATTAGCGCAAGATTGCGGCTCAGCTCCGCCGTGTCGTATTCCGCTATTCTGTGTATGAATTCCAGCGCCGTAAAACCGGACCACAATTCGATAATGCCGCAGGCGCGTGTGGCGGAACGGTTTCCGCGCAGGCCTGTAAATATATTGCCCGCGTTTGCGAGGTTCGAGTCAAACTCATTCTTCATTTCAAGCACAAGATCGCGCAGGCGGCGCAGGTCGGAAAAATCGGCGCTTGTAATAATTTTTTTTACAAGATCAAGTGCCGGTTCCGTCTTGTAATCGAAAGTTTTTACGCGGAATACAATCCAGTCCCGCCCGGCAATATCAAGCAGGCCGGACGGCGTTTTTATCATTTCATTCGTGCCGTGCGGTATGGAACTGCTGCGTAGCGCCGAAAAAAAATCTCCGGTGTTTCGCGCAAGCAGGCTTGAAACTTCGGCATAGTCCATGCCGGGAAGCCCCAGTCCCGTTACACAGTGCGAAAACAGCGGCACCCAAAGATAATCTTCCGGGCTGAGTATATCGAGCGGAAACGCAAAGTCGCAGTACGTTATGCCGTTTGTAAAAATCGCGTGATTCAGGGCGGGTATTCCGCCTATGTCGATCAGCGAACGCGGAATTTTTTCAATGCTGCATGACAAATCTTTTACGCTTAAATGCGGAATCGTTTTTAACGCGTCTGCGGAATCCGGCTCATTCTGTAATTTGAAAAGCTTTTTATTTTTTTCTTTAATCTCTTTTTTTCCGCGCGTACTTAACGATTTTTCTTTTTGCAGCAGCTTTTCACTCAAATCTTTTTCTTTTTTTGATAAAAAACCTTTTTCGGGACGCAGTATTACCAGTGCGCGGTGCGGATTATCCAAAAATATTCTTTGTATCAGCTTTTCGAAAAACCGCCGGTCATTTTCTATTGATTTTTTCAGATTTTCAAATCTTGGTACAAACAGCAGAGTTTCCCACGGCGTGGAACCGTGAATCCAGCCGCGCAGTGAACGCCGGAGCCAAACCAGAGAGCGCGGTCCGTGCGTCCGTTTTATCTCACGGTTTGAGAATTCGAGCGAAAGCATGGCGGACTCAATTTCTTCTTTTGGAATTCCATAGGCTGCAAGCCTTTTGAATTCATTCATTATCAGCGCTTCTACATCCGCCGCTTTTTTTCCAATATCACCGTCTGTAACCGCGATGCCGCGCAGCCCCGCGGTAAATACCGGCTGTTTGATCTCATTTTCCAGTCCGCAGACGGGAACGAGGTCTTCTCCAATGCCCGATTCGATAAGCGCCCGTCCGAGCGGGGCGCCGTCGTGCCCCAGCAGAATTTCCGCCAGGGCGGACAGCGGAAGCGTATCGTCCCGTGTATCGGGGAAATCACAGAGCCATGACATGAACACGCTTGCCTTTTCGTTTTCGCCGGCCGGAACATCCGCCGTATATGTTTTCGGCGCGTCCCAGCCTTTTGCGGCGCTCACGGGCGGAATTAAAAAATTGCCAGTGTCAACATTGGTAAAGAATTTTTCATTTAAAAATGAAAGTTGTTTTTCCGTCGGAATATTTCCCGCAAGAAATATGCGGCAGTTTGCCGGGCTGTAACGCTCGGCGTGGAAACGTTTAAACGCTTCGTAAGTTAAATCCGGTATACAGTCCGGATCACCGCCCGAGTCGAGTGCGTATATCGTGTCCGGCAGCACGGAACGAAGCGACCAATCGGCCGTATACTGGTCCACGCTGGAATACGCGCCCTTCATCTCGTTGTAAACAACGCCGGATATGCCGAGTCTGCCGCCCGAATATTCAAGATGGTGACCTTCCTGCATGAATGTCCACTCGTCAAGATTTGGACGGAATACCGCGTCGCCGTAAACGGACATCAAATTAAAATAATCTTTTTCGTTGATGGAACTTGCCGGATAAACAGTTTTGTCCGGAAATGTCCATGCGTTAAGGTATGTTTGCAGGCTGCCCTGCGCCAAAACAAGAAAGGTGTCTTTTAGCGGATAATTCTTTGAACCGCATAAAACCGAATGTTCTATTATATGGGCTACGCCGCTTGAATCCGCAGGGGCCGTCGCAAACGCATACGCAAAAAGATTTTCATCATCATCATTGTAAACATGGAATACCTCTGTTTTTGTTTTTTCATGCCGTGCGTAGACACCGTCAGCCTTAAATTCATCAAGATAAACAATATCCAAAACCTTAAATCCGCTGTCAAGCGTTTGTCCTTTTTTCAATTTTGTTTTCATTGGTAAATACTATACATTTTAATTATGCTTGTCTATACTCATTATGTAAGGAGCGTTATATGGCAATTATTACTATTTCAAGGGAATTGGCGGCGCTTGGCGACGAGATTGCAAAAGAACTGGCAAATCAGTTAAACTACCGTTTTGTAGACCGGTTTAAGCTGGAACAATGCATCAAAAGCTACGGTGTTTCCAAACAGAAACTGGAAAAGTATGACGAGCGAAAACCGTCGTTTTGGGCTTCGTTATCACAGGACAGGGACGATTACCTGCACTATTTAAAGTCTGCCGTTTTAAACGAAACAAAAGACGGCAACTGCATAGTGATAGGGCGCGGCGCGTTCGCGATTCTGAACGGTCTGCCGGGCGTGCTGCCCGTATATCTTGTATCGTCAAAAGATGTAAGGATCGCACGGGTAAAAAGTTATTTTCACTGCGATGAAAAACGGGCCCTGCAAATAATCTCGCAAAGCGATCAGGACAGAATAGGTTTTCACAAGTATTTTTTTGAAGTCGACTGGAGGGACCAGTCAAATTATCAACTGACAATAAATACTTCGCATATTCATCCGGCGGTCTGCGCGGATCTGATAAAAAATTTGCTTTCTAACACGATAAACAGCGAGATAGAGGATTCTTTCAGGATTCGCATGAAAGACTTAATCCTTGCGCAGAGCATAATTCATCATGTGTTGTATGAAAAGGGGATAGCGATACACTTTTTGGAAGCGTCGGTTTCGCTTGGCAACGTATGCCTGTTTGGGGTTGCATCCTCCGCGTCCATAGTGGACGCCGCAATTAACGCGGCAAAGGAAGTACCGTCCATCGAGACTGTAAAATCGGAAATTCAGGTGGTGCATGAATATTCCGTCATGCCCTAGCTTCCTGGCATACCCCGGCGGAGAAAAATTTGTACGGTGCTGATTTTTCTTCCGCGCGGGATTTTTTTTATTTGTCGGCGATTTTGTCAGGCGCCGCCGTTGGATTCTTTTTTAGTTTTTACAAAAAACGCCTGCGTTACGGTCAAAGAGAGAGGCGCGTTACTGCGGGCGTTTGGCTGCTGTCCGCCGCGGCTTTGACCGCTCCCGCCGCTTTCATCCTGACCGATGGGTATGTGATAACGGAAAGCGGCATTTTAATCGCGGCCGTCTGTTTGATGGCGGCGAGCGTCCTTGCGGTGTTGCTGCCGGAAATAGTCCTGTTTCCGGTAATCGTGGCAGGCG
Source organism: Spirochaetaceae bacterium (assembly GCA_031290855.1). GTDB lineage: Bacteria > Spirochaetota > Spirochaetia > Treponematales > Breznakiellaceae > JAIRMY01. The sequence goes on along the minus strand of JAISLM010000058.1, from coordinate 10,468 downwards.
GGGTCTGTGTCGTGTTTGCGGCCTATATGTTTTTGCGTTATCCGAAGATTTACGCCGGTATACCGGTAACAAGGGTCGTGCTCGATGCCTCAGACAGCATTTTGATAGAACCGGAGTATCCCAGATTTACGCCTGCAAAAAATAATTCATTTGCTGGGGAAAGACCGCAGGTTCGGTATAAAAATTATTACAGCAAGGCCCATCCGTTTACGCTGGAATACTCCGCCGCCGTCGTTACAATCAACCGCATAGTGCCGTTAATAGGAGGGCAGCAGCGCTGCATCTTGACGGGCTTGAATCTGGTTGACGACCGCCAGTTGCGCTTGAAACTATACTTCCCGTCGTTCATGGAAGACGCTTTGACAAGCGCCCTGCTTTTGTACGGCGGTTCGTTGATGAATGCCCGAAGAATTTTTAATCAGATTGAATTGAACAACATGGACTTGAAAACCAGGTATACTATCTATTTTGATGGTAAACAGCTTTACTCCGCCGCCGGACCGCCTGGGTGAAACGGGCGGCTTACTGACGGGGGAGTGCAGGCGGCAGCTTTTATCACAAGGCCGTTAAGCCGCTCCCGCACCCATAAAAAAAGCGCCCGCATGAGCGGGCGCTTTTGGTAAGATTACTTGCTGTAGAGCGGTAATGCGTGGTAATGGGTATGGAGTAGCTTGTGGGCCACTTCACTGCCGGGCGTTTTTAAGAATTCACTGTAAACCTGCGTGATAAGCGGATTCTGGTGGGAACAGCGAATCTTGGACTGCTCGTCATCCTTGTAAAGGCCGTCTGCGCGTGCCGCGCGTACCTCGTCCGTTGCGCCATAGGGCTGACCGCCGCCGGCAACACAGCCGCCGCGACAGGCCATCACTTCGATAAACTGCCAGGGGGAAGGTTTGCCTTCTTTGCGAAGCTCGCGTATCTTGTTCAGCACAGTCTCGATATTGCCCATCTGGTGGGCAACGCAAAGTTTTATCTTTGTGCCGCCAAGGTCAACCTCAGCCTCTTTGATCCCGTCAAGGCCGCGAACCGGCTTAAAGTTCACGTCGCCAAGCTCTTTCTTGGTAACAAGGTAGTAGGCGCTGCGAACCGCCGCTTCCATGACGCCGCCGGTAGCGCCGAACAGTGTACCTGCGCCGGTGTACGGGCCGAGCGGGCTGTCCGCTTCCTCGTCCGGAAGATTCATAACATCGATGCCGGCCTGCTTTATCATACGGGCAAACTCGCGGGTAGTTATCGCTATATCAACATCCCAGCCGTGTCCGGCGCTCTTCATGTGATCATCGCGGTGGCATTCCCACTTCTTCGCCGTACAGGGCATTATCGAAACGGAATAGACCTTGTCCGGGTCTACGCCGGACTTCTGCGCCCAATAACCCTTTATCATCGCCCCAAGCATCTGCTGCGGAGACTTTGCCGTCGAGAAATTCGGAATGAAGTCGCTGAAGTACTTCTCCATGTAGTCAACCCAAGCTGGGCAACACGAGGTGATGAGCGGGATGTCTTTCGACTTTTCGGTGAGCCGTTTCACAAGCTCGCTGCCTTCTTCCATTATCGTAAGGTCGGCGGAAAAGTTTGTGTCAAATACGGCGTTAAAGCCAAGCCTGCGAAGCGCGGCGTATATCTTTTTTGTTGCGATTACGCCGGGTTCAAGGCCGAACTCCTCGGCCAGCGCGACACGCACGGCGGGGGCGAACTGCACGGCGGTGGTAACGGCGGGGTCCATCAGTTTTTCCCAGACCTGAGCCGTTTCGTCCCTCTCGTAAATCGCGCCGACCGGGCAGTGCGCCGCGCATTGTCCGCACTTTATGCAGGGACTCTCGCCGAGCGGAACGTCAGCAGCGGGCGCGATGGCGCCTTTGATTCCGCGGCCCAGGAACTCGATTGCCCACACATTCTGCACCTGCTGGCAGACCTTCACGCAACGTCCGCAACGTATACACTTTTCGGGGTTCAGGACGATGGACGGGTTTGAGTCGTCAATCTTCAGGTTGTTCTTTATACGCTGGAACGGATTTTCGCGGATACCGAACTCCTCGGCAAGCGTTTGAAGCTCACAGGAACCGTTACGCGGGCACTGGAGGCAGTCGTTGGGGTGGTTTGAAAGGATCAGTTCCAGTACGGTGCGGCGCACACTGATAAGCTCCGCGTCGTGGGTAATGATGTCCATGCCTTCCGCGACGGCGGTGGTACATGCCCGCGCCATGCGGGGTGAACCGGGCCCGGCGGTACGGACTATGCAGAGTCCGCACGAGGCCCAGGGCGGCAGGTCCGGGTTGTAGCAAAGCGTCGGAATTTTAATGTTCACCTTCTTTGCCGCGTTTACAATGGTCGTCCCCTCTTCAACCTGAAGCGGACTTCCGTTTATCTTTATGTTTACCATAAAATCAATCTCCTATTATCAAATCAGAATCAAAACACTTGTTACGCGCCCTTCAAATTGACGCCAAGTGTAAAAACGTCCAGGACGCCTACTTTTTGACCACCGCTTCAAACTTGCAGTTACTGAAACATTCGCCGCATTTGATACATTTGGTCTGATCGATAACCATCGGCGGCTTTTTCTTTTTGCCGTCCGCCGGGGCCGTCCATCCTTCTTTCGGAGAAATCGCGTCGACAGGACAATTCTTTGCGCATTTTCCGCAGCCGATACACGGGTCTTCGAGAATTTCAAAGATGGCAAGTTTCTTGCACTTTCCGGCCCGGCATTTCTTGTCATGGATATGCTCCATAAATTCATCGCGGAAATTCTTGACGGTGGAAAGCGTCGGATTAGGCGCGGTCTGACCGAGCGCGCACAGCGATCCTTTCTGCATCGCCTTCCCAATTTTCTCCAGCTTTACAAGATCGGCCTCCTCGCCCTTGCCCTCCGCGATCTTGTTCAGTATCGCAAGGATTTGCGAAGTACCGATACGGCACGGCGAACATTTTCCGCAGCTCTCGTCAACACAGAAGTCCATGTAGAAACGGGCAACGTCCACAACGCAGTCGTCCTCGTCCATGACGATCATGCCGCCGGAGCCCATCATCGAACCCATCTTTGCCAGCCCGGCGTAGTCTATCGGTGTGTCAAGGTCTTTTTCGGTGAGTATGCCGCCCGACGGTCCGCCCGTCTGTACGCCTTTGAACTTTTTGCCGTTCTTTATACCGCCGCCGATTTCAAAGATGATTTCGCGCAAAGTCGTACCCATCGGCACTTCTATAAGGCCGGAGTTCTCAACCTTGCCGGTGAGGGCAAAAACCTTTGTGCCTTTGGAGTCCTGCGTCCCCATTGAGGCGAACCATTCCCCGCCCTTTACGAGTATGGCAGGTATGTTTGCCAGGGTTTCCACATTGTTGATGCAGGTAGGTTTCGCCCACAGGCCGGCAATAGCGGGGAACGGAGGCTTGGGCGTAGGCATACCGCGCTGGCCTTCGAGGGAGCGCAGCAGCGCCGTCTCCTCACCGCAGACAAACGCGCCCGCGCCGAGCCTTATCTCGATATCGAAATCGAAACCCGAACCGAGAATGTTCTTGCCCAAAAGACCGCTCTCCTTCGCCTGTTCCAGCGCGATCTCGAGACGGTGGACGGCGAGCGGATATTCGGCGCGTATGTACACGTAACCCTGCGTCGCGCCAATCGCCTTGCCGCAGATCATCATCGCTTCGATGATGGAATGCGGGTCGCCCTCTATCGTGGAACGATCCATGTAAGCGCCCGGATCGCCTTCGTCGGCGTTGCAGACGACGTACTTGATCTTGCCGGCCACCTTGCTCGTCGTGTCCCACTTCATCCATGTCGGGAAACCCGCGCCGCCCCGTCCGCGAAGACCGGAGGTTTTTAGCTTTTCGATGATCTGTTCCGGCTTCCATTCAAACAAAGATTTTTCTAGCGCTACATAACCGTCGTTTGTTATGTATTCGTTGATATCTTCCGGGTTTATCGCGCCGCAGTTCCGCAGAACCACACGTATCTGCTTCTGGTAGAAGCCGATGTTGCCCTCGCCCGCGCCCTTCTTGTGGGTCTTGCCGGAGGGGTCACTGTAAAGCAGCCGCTCCACTTCCTTACCGCCCTTAACCTGCGCCGATATGATTTCGGCGGCGTCTTCCGGCTTTACTTCGACATAGAACGACGTTTCGGTAAAGTTGTTTGACATTACCTTGACTATCGGGCCCTTCTCGCAAAAGCCGAAACATCCGGTCTTTATGATCTGTACTTTGTCGCTCACGCCCTGTTTCTTGGCTTCCGCTATCAAATCCTGATAGATCTCCTCGCCTTTGTTGGACTGGCAGGCGGTACCGCCGCAGGTAAGTATCGTGAATTGACACTTTCTCCATTCTTTTTTCTTTGCGTCCCTGAGCTGATTCAAGGACTCCCTGGTAAACTTAGCCATATTTTACTCCTTTTAAGCCGTTCTGTACTTGTCGAAAATACCGGCAAGCTGATTCTTTGTCATTTTCCCGTAGGTTTCTTTGCCTACCGTCATGACCGGAGCAAGCCCGCAACAACCGACGCAGCGTACCTCGTCTATCGAGAACAAACCGTCCTCCGTGACGCCGCCTGGCGCGAGGCCGAGCAGTTTGCGGGCATCCTCGATAATGTCGCCGCCGCCTTTCAGGTAGCACGCCGTTCCGAGACATACCGAAACCTTGTTCTTTCCGGGCTTGGTCGTCTTGAAAAAGTGGTAAAACGACACGACGCCGTAGATACGCGCCAGCGGAATACCGGTGAGTTGCGCCAGTTTTTCAGCCGACGGACGTGAAATATAGCCAAACGTCTCCTGCGTTTTGTGCAGGATCATGATTAGGCTGCCTTGTTTGATCTTCCATTCTTCAATGAATGAAAGAAGTTCCTTAGGGAAATCGATGCTTTCTGACATGAAAACCTCCGTATTGAATATTCCGGAACACATTCTCATTCGTTGTTGGAACTTAAATGTTAACCGATATTTTATTGTACGGCAGGAAAGTTAATCCCGCAAGAAAAATCTTTACGCCCGTGCCAACGGCTAAGCAGGACAGGACAAATGACACAGTAGGGGATAAAAAAGCGCTTGACGTGGACCATACTAGGAACTATTATTAATAGACGCTTCCCAAAAACTTCAGTTTTTTGGAGACAAGCTTTGCTTGGGAGACAAGCTTTGCTTGGGAGACAAGCTTTGCTTGTCCGGCTGCCTTAGATTTATATGAAAAAGCGGGCCGGACTTTAGTCTATGCGCGTTTACTTAAAGGAAATTGTCCGCGAATTACGCGGATTTTTGCGAATTTAAACGGAGTTTGTTTCAATAATTCGCGTTAATTCGTTTAATTCGCGGAACTTTTGATTCGAAAGTAAACGCCTGTGGACTTTAGTCCGATTAGACCGTTTTTTCGGAAGCTTTTCCCAAAACCAACCGGGTTTTTGGAAAAGCTTATGTTTTATGTAAAAAACTTTAGTTCTATGGTATAAAGAAAGCCTCCGGTTTGTTTTTTTCGTAAATGCTTTTATTCCGGATCTGCTTATTTAAGGAGATAAATTATGAAAGTAGGAATTGTTGAAAAGCCGGGAGTGCTGACGCTCGCGGAACGGGAGATACCCAAGGTAAAAAACGCAGGCGACGTGCTTGTCAAGGTTAAGCGCGTCGGTATCTGCGGCTCAGATATTCATATTCTGCACGGCAAGAATCCGTTTGCCGTTTATCCGCGTGTCTGGGGGCACGAGTTTGTAGGCGAGGTCGCCGCTGCGGGCGCGGGCGTTAAATCCGTCAAGACGGGCGACCGTATCGTCGTTGAACCGATAACTTACTGCGGAACTTGCTACGCCTGCCGGCAGGGGCGGCCAAACGTGTGCGCCGATTTGAAGGTGTTCGGTGTCCATGCGGACGGCGGCTGCGCCGAATACGTGATCGTGCCGGAAGCCAACGCGCACCTCCTGCCCGAGGGCCTGCCCTGGGACGAGGCCGCGCTGATAGAGCCGTTCACGATAGGGGCGCAGGCCTGTTACCGGGGCGACGTGCGGCAGGGCGACTATGTGCTTGTGATGGGGGCCGGCACGATAGGGCTGACCGCCGCTTCCCTCGCGAAACTTTACGGCGCTACCGTGATCGTCTCCGACCTTGTTGACGACAAACTGGCCTACGCGAAGAGCCGGGGCGCGGACTTCGTGATCAACTCCGGAAAGGAAGACATGCCCAAACGAGTGGCCGAGATTACGGACGGTATGGGGCCCAACGTAACTATAGACGCCGTATGTATCAAAAAGACCTTCGAGGACGCCGTGCTTGTAACTTCGACGGCGGGCCGCGTCGTCGAGCTCAGCTTCAATGAGACGCCGAGCGAGATCGCGCCGGTAAACATCATCAAAAAAGAACTGACCGTCTGCGGTTCGCGCCTGCAAACAAAACGTTTTCCCGTTGTGATAGACTTTATCAGGAGCGGCAAGCTGTCGCTTTCCGGCTTTGTGTCGAAGGTCTACCCTGTAAGCCAAATGGCGGAAGCCTTCGACTATACCGAAAAGAACAACGCTTCCGTGCGGAAAGTCTTGATTTCCTTCGAATAGGGCGGCACGGGGCTTTATGGATCCGGGGGCGGCGGAAAATCCTTGCGTTAAACTGACAGAACTCGCGTTACGGCATGGTTTTACCGCCTCCCGCGCCGTCGATCCGGCCAAAATCAAGATATACCGGCAGGTGCGCGAAGCCTGTACGGAGGACAAGTGTAAGGCCTACGGCAAAAACTGGGCCTGTCCGCCCGCCTGCGGGACGCTGGACGATTGCGGGGACAGGGTGCGCGGCTATAAGTCCGGCATCATCATGCAGACGACCGGCATTCTTGCCGACGAGTTCGACTGGGACGGAATGTGGCGGCTCGGGGCGGAACATTCCGCGCATATCGCGGGTTTTTCCGACGCCGTCCTGCCGGAATACCCTTACGCGCTGCTTCTGGGCGCGGGTGCGTGCCGTATCTGCGAAACCTGTTCCTGCCCTTACGCGCCCTGCCGCTTCCCGAAAAAAAGGATCAGCTCTATGGAGGCCTACGGAATGCTTGTAAGCGAGGTTTGTACCGCCGCCGGAATACCTTACCATTACGGCAAGGGTACGCTGACCTACGTGGCCTGTTTCCTTATTTCATGAATCGTATAAAGGAGTTTGCCGGCGAATTCGCCCGTTCCGTCGCGTTTATCTGTGAGCGCAGCCCGCTCGCGGCGGACCGTCCCCTCCGCTGGACCGTCATCGCGAACACGGCGGCGGGCGGCTTTACGATAGGGAAGCGGCTGCTAGCCCACCGCGCCGCGCTGGAAGCCGCCGTGAAAAAAGCCGCGCCGATGCGACTCTATCACGCCGAACCTTCACTGACCTCTCGCAAGGCGGGGAGTCGTTTTGCCGAATACGGGTTTTACGAGACAAAAGCCGCGGGAAACGCGGCCATGATCACGCGGGATCTGCTCGAAGAGGCGCTTTCTGCCGGTAGCGAGGCGGAAAATCCCTTGTTCCTGGTGCTTTCTTCGGGCGGGGACGGTACGGCGCTTGAGATACTTTGCGAATTCCACAAACGGATAACGGCGGCGCCGGATGTGGCGGCGAAATTACGGGACAGCTTCGTGTTTCTCCGGCTGCCTATGGGTACCGGCAACGACGGCGCGGACGCGCCGAACCTTGGGGACGCGCTTGACACACTGCTTGAAGCGCGCGGACGCGTTTATTCAAGCGCTGTACGGCTCAGCACGTCTACGCACGGGAAAGGCCCCTTCTATGCGTTCAATATACTTTCAGCCGGGCTGGACGCCTTTGTAAGCCGCTGGACAAACCGGATGAAAGGCCGCCTTCCAGGCGATTCGTACAAACTGTGGTTGGACGCCGCCTCGCTCTTTTACAGCAAGATACACAAAGTCGGTTTGATGGATGTCCGCGTCCGCGACGAAACGTACGGCCCCGTGAAACATTTCCGTGAGAAGACGCTGCTCCTTGCGGTAGGGGCTAGCGGGCGGCGCACCTACGGCGCGGGCAACCGCATCCTGCCGGACGACCGCAACGTCTGCATGATGCGTGAGATGCCGGTTCTGCGTAAGATCGCGATCAAGGGTCTCGTTGCCCGCGGCGAACATGGCGGCTGCCCGGAAGTACGCCTATTCTCCGCCCGCCGCGTCGAATTCACCTGCGAATACCCGATCCTGGCCCAGACGGACGGAGAGACCGTCCTCCTTGAGCCGTCCGACTTTCCCGCCGCGATAGACGTATCCGAGCCTCTAGTACCGCTCCTCTCGCGGACACCGTGCAAGCGCATAGCGCTTGCTTACGGAGTTTGCTACTCACCGCGTAGCGGTGAGTAGCAAACTCCAGTTTTCTTACACACCACCCACCCACCCCCCGAAAGCCGGGAAAGCGCGGGGCGTAAGCGCCCGGCCCGGCTATACGCATCAATTCCGCAGTTTTGCAGGGCTAAAAGCCTGAAAAACTGCCTGAGCCTGTCCCAAAACCTTGCGCGTTAGCGCACATTTTTTGGACAGGCTCAGGCGGCACACAATATACCGCACTGCGTGAAACACGCTTGCCTTGCGGCGGGCTTGGCGGATTTCGGCGGGAACGGGTATAATTTTCAACATTATGGATGAACTGGCTGTTGAATTGAACAACATTCTTGAAGGAACGGCCGCGTGGCGGCTGCTTTCTGATTTTGGGAAGCGAATGTACTTCCCGCGCGGGATAATAGCGCAGAGCGGCGAGGCCAAAAAGGCCGCCGCAAAGGCTAACGGCACTATAGGGATGGCGTTTTCGAACGGAAGGCCGATGTTGCTGCCCGGCTTTAAGCGGTATATGCCTGAGTTTGAGCCGGAGGAGACCGTCGCTTACGCGCCCACCGCCGGCAACGAAAAGTTGCGCGAACTGTGGAAAAATCTGATGTTGCGAAAAAATCCTTCGCTGAACGCGGAGCGCGTCTCGCTTCCTGTCGTTACACCCGGCATCACGGCAGGGCTTTCATACGCGGCGGAACTCTTTTTGAACGCGGGGCAGACGATTATTTCCGCCGAGCCCGCCTGGGACAACTACCGGCTGATTTTTGAGGAACGTTGCGGCGGCGTGGTGCGCGGGGTTCAGTTTTTTGACGGGAACGGGCGGCTGGACATTCCCGGCATCAGACGCGCAATTCTGGAGGAGGCGGGGAGCGGCAGCGTCCGCGTCATTCTTAACTTCCCGAACAACCCTTCTGGATACTCGCCCATCAACGCGGAGGTAAACGCGCTTGTCGACTGCGTGAACGAGGCCGCCTACGGCGGAGCGGACGTGCTTGTGATATGCGACGACGCCTACTTTGGTTTTTTTTACGAGGACGACGTCTGCCGCGAGTCGATTTTCAGCCTGCTGGCCGGCCTGCACGAGCGTGTGCTCGCCGTAAAAACGGACGGCCCCACGAAAGAGGACTACAGTTGGGGCTTCCGGCTTGCGATGTTGACGTTCGGCTCGAAGGGGTTGACGGGCGAGCAGTTTGGCGCGCTAGTCACAAAACTTACGGGCTCGATAAGGTCCTCCGTTTCATGCGCAAACACCTTTGCGCAATCGCTCTTTATTAAGGTGTACGGCGACGAAACGACGGAGGCGCGGAAAAACGACTTCTTTAACGTGTTAAATGAACGCTACGAAGCTGTAAAACGCTTCACTCAGGCGCACAAAGACCATCCGCGCCTGTCGCCGCTGCCGTTTAACTCCGGCTACTTCATGTGCCTGCGCTGTACGGGGATCGACGCCGGCAAACTGCGCCGCGAACTGCTCGAAAAACACGGTATCGGTACTATAGCGTTCGGCAGCGAATACCTGCGTATAGCGTTCGCCAGTATCGAAAAGGAAATACTCCCTGAAGTTTTCACCACCATTTACGAGACAGCGCTCAAATAATGAGTAATTAGAGGCTTTCCCAAAACTTCAGTTTTTGGGAGACAAGCTTTGCTTGGGAGACAAGCTTTGCTTGTCCAGATGCCTTGGATTTATATGAAAAAGCGGGCGGACTTTAGTCATATTAGACTGCTTTTTCGGAAGCTTTGCTCAAAACCAACCGGGTTTTGGGAAAAGCTCATTAATGATGAGTAATGGAAGACGGTGACTGTATAGTTGTCCGTGCGATATGGCTTTGGAGAGGGGGCTGTCGAGCGCGTTTCGTGGAGAAGGCGGTAGAGTCTTCCGTGCGAGCGGGTTGGAGTTTGCGTTAAGCTTACCGCTATGAGGTGAGTAGCAAACCCCTTAAGCTCAATGTTCCGCGTTGAGCCGGGGGCGTTGCGGACGGCCAAGAATTAAGAATTAACATCCCCGCCGCGCTGACGGAAGGGTCTTTCCGGTTCAGATTCTTTCCGTTTTTTCTCCGTATGTTAAAGCAAAACGCGGGTTAATCGCCAATATATTTACATGAGACATTTAAGAATGCTGAGACAGGGCGTGTGGTACGAAATCAGTAGCCGCGTCAACAACAGGGAACCCCTGTTCCGAGGGGGGCGGGCGCCGGCGCTGTTCGACCGGGTGTT
>JAISLM010000057.1 GCA_031290855.1 Spirochaetaceae bacterium | reverse complement strand
GGACAAGCAAAGCTTGTCTCCCAAGCAAAGCTTGTCTCCCAAGCAAAGCTTGTCTCCCAAGCAAAGCTTGTCTCCCAAGCAAAGCTTGTCTCCCAAAAACTGAAGTTTTGGGAAAGCCTCCAATGAGTAATTAATAGTGAGTAGGTATGGAAGGCGGCTGTCGGGTAGACCTTGAGATTAGGTTGGAGTTTGCTTGGGCTTGACGCTGCGCGTTGGGCACAAACCCCTAAGGAACTGTGCGGAAATGACATGACACTTTGGTACTGTTATTCGCAAAGTCTGGTTTAATACCCCGCCGAACCTTCGGTTCGCGCTTGCCTTGCGGAGGCATATTCTCGCACAGTTCCTAAGCAAGCCGCAGGACCGGATTGCGGCGCTTACAGAAGCTGCTCGTCTACCGGTTTGCCGCCCGGCACCATCGGCAGTACCATCTCGTCGATGTCGATAAGGGTGTCGATCAGCGCTGTTCTGCCGGCGGCGTTGTCGGCTAGAGCGGCGTCAAGCGCCGATACGAAGCCGCTTTCGTCTGCGGCGCGATAAGCGGGAAGCCCGTAAGCGTCCGCCAGCTTCACGAAGTCGGGTGGCCTGTCGAGCGTGGTCTCGGAGTAACGCTCATCGTAGAACAGGTGCTGCCACTGCCGCACCATGCCGAGCGTTCCGTTGTTGAAAACAATCACAATCACCGCGATCTTGTAGGCGGCAAGCGTGGCAAGTTCCCCGCAGTTCATGCGGAAAGAGCCGTCCCCCGTGAAAAGCACGACAGGACAGTCAGGTCTGGCGACCTTCGCGCCGAGCGCCGCTCCAAGTCCGAAGCCCATTGTGCCGAGGCCGCCTGAACTTAGAAAAGCGCGTGGCCTTTTATGCGGATAAAACTGCGCCGCCCACATCTGATGCTGCCCGACGTCCGTCACCGCGATTGACGCGGGTCCCAGCCTTCTTCCGGTCTCCTCTATGATGAAGCGCGGGTGCAGCCTTGTTTCCCTGTGGTGCGCCTTCGGGATATTGGTTTTCCACCGGCCTATCTCATCGTGCCATGCGCTTACTACGCCGGTCGTGCCCTCCGCCGCGCCAAACTCCGAGAACGTTTCCAGCATCCTTTGCAGCACCGCCTTGATGTCGCCCGAAATTTCAAAATCGGTCTTTATATTCTTGTTGATCTCGGCCGGGTCTATGTCGAACTGAAGTATCTTCGCGTTACGCGCAAATATGTCGGCGCGGCTCGTAACCCGGTCGGAAAAGCGGGCGCCGACCGTGATCAAGAGGTCGGCTTTCTGCACGGCCTTGTTCGAGGCGACCGTCCCGTGCATCCCGATCATGCCGGTACAAAGCGGGTGATCGTGAGCGAGCGCCCCCAGCGCCATCAGCGTCAGCGCGACGGGGGCGTTTATGTGTTCGGCAAAAGCCTTAAGCTCGGCGCAGGCGTCCGCGGCTATAACGCCGCCGCCCGCGTAGATAAACGGATGCTTCGAGTCGGCTATCATGCGGGCCGCCGTCTCCAGTTCCGCGCTGCTGAAAGTTTTCCTAGCGTTCCTTGCCGAAAGCCGCCTTGAGCGCCCGCCCAAGGCGGACGCCAGGCCATTCAGGGCGGCGTCCCCGCCTCCGGAGGAAGGCCCCCATTCGGCCTTGTTCGACGTTACGTCCTTCGGAATGTCGATCAGGACGGGACCGGGGCGTCCCGACCGCGCCACGATGAAGGCTTCGCGTACCACTTCGGCAAGTTCCGCAGTATCCTTCACGATCCAGTTATGCTTTACGACGGGCATCGTGATACCGGCTATGTCTACTTCCTGAAAGCTGTCCTTCCCCAAAAGGTTCGTGGCGACGTTTCCAGTGATCGCGACAAGCGGCACCGAGTCCATGTAGGCGGTGGCTATACCGGTAACAAGGTTAGTCGCCCCGGGGCCGGAAGTCGCTATGCACACGCCCGTTTTTCCGGTCGAGCGGGCATAGCCGTCGGCGGCGTGGGCCGCGTGCTGTTCATGGCTCACGAGGATGTGGCGAATCCTGTCCCGATGTTTGTACAGTTCGTCATAAATAAAAAGCACGGCCCCGCCCGGAAAGCCGAAAACCGTATCCACGCCCTGTTCGACAAGGGCCTCTATCAAGATACGCGCACCCGAATACTCCATTATCAACCTCACAGACAAGATTATGACGCTTCCCTTACAATGTAATGCGGACGGCGCTTGACCTCGGTGTACGTTTTCGCAAGATACTGCCCCAAGATGCCGACGCTGAAAAGCTGTATCCCGCTTGTAAACAGGATTATGCAGACCGTAGACGCCCAGCCGTACACGTTCACTGTATGGCCCATCAGTTTTTCAATCACGATCCAGGAGATCAGGACGAGGGAGGCAAGGAAAAGCAGGATACCTAACACGGACGCTATAGCGAGAGGCTTTGACGAAAAGGCCAGTATCCCGTCAAGCGCGTATATCACCAGCCGCCAGAACGACCATTTTGTTTTGCCCGACCCGCGCTCTATGTTTTCGTACTCAAACCACTTTGTCCTGAAGCCTATCCAGGGGAAAATGCCTTTTGAAAACCTGTTTCGTTCCTCAAGCGAAAGGATCACGTCGACATAAACGCGGCTCATAAGCCTGAAGTCGCGCGCTCCGTCAACCACGTCGATATCCGCAAATTTTGCCATCATCCAGTAAAAACACCGTGCGAATAACGACCGCACGGGCGGCTCGCCCTTCCTCGTAACCCGTCTTGCGGCGGCGCAGTCGAACCCGCCGCCGCGCACGGCGGCGAGCATTTCCGGGATCAGCGCGGGCGGGTCTTGCAGGTCGGCGTCAAGCGTGACGACATAGCCGCCCGCAGAACCGGCAAGCCCGGCAAGCAGCGCCGCTTCCTTGCCGAAATTCCGCGAAAACGATATGTAATGCACACGACTGTCCAGCGCGGCATATTTTTTTACCGCCGCCAGCGTCGCGTCTTTGGAACCGTCGTCAACAAAGATCAATTCAAAATCACGGACATCCGCCTCCCCTTCCAGCACCCGCAAAACTTCCCCGTACAGCGGTTTTATTGAAGATTCTTCGTTAAAGCAGGGAACAACGACGGAAAGGCTTGGCGACCCGTCGGGGAGATCGCCGCCCGTACCGTACCTAAGCGCGTTTTGAACTGGCATAAGCGTTTTCAGTTTTCCAGAATCAACAGCGTTTTGGGATCCAGACGGACTATGCCTTCCGCTTTATAGCTGCCGTGTTCTTTCGAGACGCGCAGTTCGGTATAGGACGCCTTCGGATCGAGCACGATCACCACGTCGATAAGGTATTCAATGTCCTTTACGACGGAAGGAATGCCGTGTTTGTCGTATGGCGGCGTACCCGACAGATCGCAGCTATACCATACGGAAACCCCTATATCTTTTGCGAAGTCTTTCAGCGTAGAAATACGCCCGCGTTCCGCAACGGTAAAGTCAAAGCCGTCTATTATGATCGAATCGGCCCTGAAGCCGCCTTCGACAATCATAGATTTGAGACTCCGCCGTATCACGTCGCTGTTCACACCTTCCTGGTTAAAATTCATCAGAACGCGGTTTCTGATGATTTCGTCGGCGACATCGCGCTCGTTTTCCAGTTGTTTTTTCCTGGCCGTCTCGTCAAAGATGTTTTCGTACCAGTTTTGAACATGACTGGCATGCTGGTTGAAGGAAATATGTATCACTTTTTTACCCTGCAACAGTTTATCCAGCGCGATCTGCACCAGCACCGAAGTCTTTCCAATTCCCTTCGGCGCGGACAAAATACCTATCTCACCGGCTTTTAGGCCGCCATGAATAGTTTTTTCGAGCAGCCTGACCGGACTGCGCTGTACAAGTTCATTTTTTACCACAAAAGTCTCCTTAAAAACGCCTATTCTTTGAGCCTTTCCCAAACCCGGTTGGTTTTGAGAAAAGTTTCCGAAAAAGCGGTCTAATCTGACCAAGGTCCGGCCCGCTTTTTCATATAAATCCAAGGCAGCTGGACAAGCGAAGCTTGTCTCCCAAGCGAAGCTTGTCTCCCAAGCGAAGCTTGTCTCCCAAGCGAAGCTTGTCTCCCAAGCGAAGCTTGTCTCCCAAGCGAAGCTTGTCTCCCAAAAACTGAAGTTTTGGGAAAGCCTCCTTTTTCACTAAATTTATCAGACCGGTGCCGTGTTTTCAAGGTGTCCGGACGCTTGACGCGAAACGTGCCCGAACATTATTATAGAAATATGATCTTTCCTTTAGAAGAACTCATTAAATACCAAGGTAACATATACGAGATTACAAGCGCGGCCTCGCGGCGCTCGTACCAGCTTTCGCGGCTTGACGGCCCTGAAGTCGAAGAGAACGACGGCAAGGTGGTATCCCTGGCGGCCCGCCAGGTTTTTAACGGAAGCGTAAAATTCAGGCTGACGGAAAACACGGAAAACATCGCCATTCCGGTTCATTAGGTACAGTACACAATGCCGGAAAAACCGGTCCCGGTCGCGGTTCTGTTCGGGCCCACCGCCGCAGGCAAAACCGCCCTGCTTGTAGATCTTTTTTGCGGCGGAACCGGTTGCGGGGCGGAGATCGTTTCCGCGGATTCGATGCAGGTATACCGCGGCCTGGACATAGGGACGGCAAAACCGCCGCCCTCTCTTCAGGCCGCGCTGCCTCATCACCTTATCGACATACTGAACCCGGACGAACAGTTTAGCGCAGGCGAATTCGTGCGCCGGGCCGATCTCGCCTGCGCCGGCATACACAGACGCGGCCTCCTGCCCGTCATCTCAGGCGGCACGGGCTTCTACCTGAAAAGCTTCATCCAGGGACTGCCCGACTCCCCACCCCCGGAAGCAGCCATTCGCGAAGAACTGGCCGCTGAGCTTCAGAGGGGCGGCAGAGATCCGCTCATCGCGGAACTGCGCGAGGCCGACCCTGAAAGCGCGGCGCGCATACACCCAAACGACGATTACAGGCTGCTACGCGCCCTGGAAGTGATACGCATGACGGGCCGCCCCCTTTCCTCCTACGCCGCAAACGAAGAAAGCCGCCGCGCCAAATACCGCTTCCTTCTGATCGGCCTGGAATGGGAACGCGAAACACTCTACCTGCGGATAGACCGGCGCTGCACGCAAATGTTCGGCGCGGGCCTTGCGGAGGAAGTGCGGGGCCTTTTCGACAGGGGCTACACGCCCGACGATCCGGGGCTTGCGGCAATAGGCTACAAGGAATTCTTTGTAAGGGACGGCGATGCCTGGCGGCTTTCAAGCGACCATGCCGGCGTCGAGGCGCTTGTCGCCCGGAACAGCCGCCGCTACGCAAAACGCCAGATCACCTGGTTCAAAAAAGTCGGCGGCGTCACATGGATCAAACTTCACGAAGGGCCCTCGTCAAAGAACGCGGCGGAAGCGGACGTGACGGTCTTTTCCGCCGCAGGCCTGCGAGACAGACTCTCCCTTTTCCTTGAGGAAGGCGATGGCCTCTGACGCGCACTCGCACCCCTTCGATCTGTCACTCCTGCATGACGGCGCGGAAGCGGAGCGGGCCAGGCTGAACATCGTCTGTGCCGCAAGCGCGTGGCGGGCGGAGGACTTCCAGTACAACGAACGCGCCGCCGCCCGCTTCCCAATGGCACTCTGCTTCGCCGTCCACCCCCAGTTACCCGCCGCCTGCGCCGCAGACGAATACGGGCCGGAAACGGTGCGAGACTCGCTCTCGCTGCTTCACGAGCTTGCCGCCGGGAAACGCCTCGACGCGGTAGGGGAGACCGGCTTCGACCTGTTCGACAGCGCTTTCCGCGCTACGGAAGAAGCGCAGGAGGCGCTGTTTCTGGAGCAGCTCCGCGTGGCGGAAGAATACGGCCTGCCGCTCGTCCTCCATATACGCCGCGCGATCGGGAAAATGTTCCGCTACGGTGACCGCCTGAAAAGCAAAATTCCGTCCGTGGTGTTTCACTCGTATTCGGGAACGGCGGATGAAGCCGCCTCGCTCCTGCGCCGGGGGATAAACGCCTACTTCTCCTTCGGCACGGCGATACTACTAAACCACAAACGCGCCATCGGAACGTGCGCCGCGCTGGACGAAGGGCGGCTGCTGTTTGAGACGGACGCCCCGTACCAAGGTCTCCGCGGCAAAGCCTTTTCCAGCCACGCCGACATCCGCCCGATAATAGCGGAGGCCGCCGCCCTGCGAAACGGCGCGGGAAAATCCTGCTCAAAGGACGCACTGGAAAAGGCGTCCGATGAAAATTTCTACAGGGTCTTCGGGAAGAGATTGCCGTGACAGAGAGCGCGTACAAAGCCCTTTGCGAATGCCGGGACAAGTTCCGCGCTATCACGGAAGAGATACAGGCCGCTCTGCCTTGCCTGCAAAAGCTCCAGCAAAGCCTGGTCGACGGGCGCAAAGGCCCGCGCTACAAGGTCGAAACGCCGGTCGTATACAACACGGCTCTTGACGAGCTGGGCCCGTCATCCGACATACGGCTGATCCTGGTCGGCGACAACCCGGGACGGCGCGAGCAGGCTGCGGAGAACCGCCGCTACCTCGTGGGGCCATCCGGCAAAATAGCGGAAAACTTTTTCAGAAAGGAGGCGGTCCTGTGCCTTGACTTCAGGAAGAACGTGCTCATACTGAACAAAACGCCCGTCCACACGCCGCGCACCGCCGACCTGCGGGAACTATGCGGCATGGGTGGCGAGACGACCCGCCGCGTCATAGAAACGTCCCAGGAGAGCATGGCCCGTCTGCTTGCGGACTTCTACCGTGCGCTCCGCGTCCCGGTATGGATAACGGGCTATTCGGAAATGAGGCGGCACGGCGTGTTCGAGCGCTACACGGACGAACTGGAAGCCGCAACCCGTCGCGGCGGCCTCGATAGGGAGAGCGTCTACCTCTACCGCCATTTCTCGATGAACCAGTTCACGATAGACCTGCGCCAAAAAACCCCGCCCGGCGTCCCCATCGCCCAGACCCTGCCCGCAATCGGCGCCGCCTACCGCGAAAAGATACTGTTTTAACGGCTGAAAATAGACTTTTAACCGCTAAAAGAACTCTTTGGACGATATGATTCGGCTTTCAGCCTTGTAAGCCGGCATATTACGACTAAAACAACTCTATTAGGCAGAGCTTCGGCTTTTGTAAGCGTGGTGTTGGCCAGCCAAAACGCGCAAGGGATAGAAGCGGAATAACCGCTGCGCGGTTATTTTCGGAGTTTTGCAAAGCAAAACTACAACCTGGGATACGGGGAAGGGGTTTAATTGTTTCATGGTGCAGGAGGTTTAAGCGCTTCGCGGTTTGCGCGGAATCGGAGCGGATAGCCCGGTCCGGCGCTTGCGCCGGATGCGCCCAATACAAACCAGGCATTCGCCTGTTAGTTGTAATGAATGAACCTCCCGGCCACAGAGCGCTAAACCTGGCCCGCAAAAACTTTACCTGACGAAAAGCCCTCCGCCGCTCCGCCGGAAGGTCGAAGGTACTTTCCGGTTCGGCTTCTTTCCGTTTTTCTCCGTATGTTAAAGCAAAACGCGGGTTAATCGCCAATATATTTACATGAGACATTTAAGAATGCTGAAACAGGGCGTGTGGTACGAAATC
>JAISLM010000056.1 GCA_031290855.1 Spirochaetaceae bacterium | reverse complement strand
CGGGGGCGTGGATCATGATCGCGTCCTCGCCGCCGGCGGTACACGCGAAGAGACCGCCGCCTTCCCCGTACTCTATGAACGAAAAATCCGTGTCTTCCCCCGGATACTCGAAAACCGTGACGGAGGCCTCGGGGTTCTGCCCGTCAAAGCGGATCACTTCCGTTTTGACGCCGTTTTCGGCGGCCTTCAGCACGGCAGCGTATATCTCGCCAGAGTGGTTTTTGTACAGCATGAAAGCCGCCAGCGCGGGGTAGGCCGCCGGCAGTGTTTCGCCCGAAACGGTGTCGGCGATCAGGAAGGGCGCGGTCCCCCGCCCCGCCTCCGAGTTACGCGCTATTAGAATCTTGCGCACGCCGGTAAAAACCGCGTCCATCGACAGCGCCGAGTTGTACGAAAACACCCGCCGCCCTTCTTCCGGCGCGTATATGCTGATCCCGCCCGATACGTCCAGCAGCATAACCCTGCCGCCGCCCAGCGCCGCGCTCCGTGGCGGGAGCGCCGCTTCCGGCCCGCCCGCCGCGTACAGGTACGCGGCTTCCCCGCCGCCGGGAGCCTTTACAAACGGGAGGGCCTGTTCGTCCACCGCTAAGCCGTTCTCGCCGCCGTAACGCCAGAAGAGGAAGGCCTCACCGTCTCCCGCCGTGACGCGGTTCGACGGGGCAGCGCCGAAAAGTTCTATCGAGTCCGTCTCCAGGAGGCCCGTGTAGTCGGCGGGGATGAAGGCGCCTCGTCCCTTCTCGTCCGTGAACGCGATCACGCCGCCGGGGGAGGCCGCCGCGTCCAGTATCCGGGTCTGTTCCCTGGACGGCAGGAATACCGTCCCGGCGTCCCCGACTAGGGCGAGCCGCCCGTCGGCGTAGCCGGCGATGAAGCGCCCCCCTGCGAGGGGGGCGGCGGCGGAAAGGCCCGCCTCCGCCCTGACAAGCGTTTCGGCGCGTTCCACTGTCCCGTTAGCCCTTACCGTGAAGACTTCCCGCCCAAGGAAGCCGCCACCGTCCGCTCCTTCCGCGTCATCTCCGCCGGGCCGGTACGAGACGCGGGCAAACGAAGCCTCCTCGCCGTTGCCTCCTAGCAGGATGCCGCCGTCAGTTCTGTCGGTCTCGAAAAAGATCTTGCCCGAAACGGCGTCCACGACGAAAAGGCTATCGTCGTCTTCCCCGGCAAGGAAGCGGTAGTTGCCGAACACTAGCGCTCCCCGCAGGTTTGCCGGGACGGGGAAGCTCTGCGTAAGGCCCTGCCTCTCCATATCCCAGTAGGCCAGGATGCCGGACGGCGAATATGTTTGCAGTGTCCGCTCCGTCCGGCTGCTGACCGCGAGGGTGACGGGATACTCGCCGAACTTTTCTCCGCGTGGCTCGCCCGTGTCGCCGTCGAAAAGCCGTGTGCCGTCATGGAAGCCCAGGACAAGGCTGCTTCCCTGCGCGGTGTACCCGCAGTAAAGGGCCGGATTCGACATCGGGATCACGAAACGCCGTTCCTTTTCCGCATAATCCCAGACGGAGACGCGGTAAAAGCCTAAGCCGTCGCTTTCGTACACCGCGACCTCGCTTTTGCCGGGGCGGACGCTGAGTTTTTCTATTGGGTAACGGCTCAGTTGAAAGCGTTCCCGCGCCGCCTCCCCATCCCACAGCACGAGGAAGCCGTCCGCGCCCGCGCTTATGGCGAGCGCCGTCCCGTCACCCGCCGCGACGCAGCTTACCGCCCCCCGGTGCGCCTCCGCGACGAAGCCGTCTTCAGGATGGGTCACCCAGTTTTCAACGGCGGCGACCGGCGCGACGGCTGGCAGAACGAAGAACAATAAACAATGAATAATGAGCTTTTCCCAAAATCCGGTTGGTTTTGAGAAAAGCTTCCGAAAAAGCGGTCTAAAGCCCGCTTTTTCATCATATAAACCTAAGGCAGCTTTCCCAAAAAATGAAGTTTTGGGAAAGCCTCTAATGAGTAATGAGTAATGAGCAATGAAGGATGACGAGGCGTCCCTGTGATAGCGCTTTGGGGAGCGGGCTACGGAACAGCCCTGCGAACAGGCCGGGGTTTGCGCTAAGCTCAGCGCACCACGTTGAACCGGGGGCGTTGCGGGGGCAGCGCCCCCGCAGAGGGGGGTGCCCGGAAGACCGCGTAAGCGGGCTGGAGGCAGGGGGGAGACTTCCCCCCTCCCCGATCCAGAAACGCCACGACAGAAAAACATCTACCCCTTCACCAGAAACAGGATGTCGCCGAACACGGCGAACAGCATCAACGCGCCTATCAGAACGATACCGGCGGTCTGGTACGCCGCGATGAGGCGCGGGTGCAGCGGGCGGCGTCGAAACATCTCTATCAGGAACAGCACTATCATGCCGCCGTCCAGCACGGGAAGCGGCAGCAGGTTCATCACGGCGAGCGCGATGGAGATCAGGGCCAGGAAGTTTGCGGTGGAGCGGAAGCCGGTCACGGCGCTTTGGCTGAAGCTGTCCGCCGCGATTTCGCCCGCCATGAACGTTACGCGGACAGGGCCGGATACCGCCTTCGTCAGGTCGATGCCGCGAAAAAGCAGGGAGAGGCTGCGCACCGAGACGGACAGCGTGTCCCAGGTCTCGACGAATCCCCTGCCGACCGCGCCCGCCAGGGAATACCGGGGCGTCCTGTACGTCAGCGCCCGCCAGTTTATCCCAAGCGGCCCTCCGTCTTCCGGCACGTCGAGGCTCAAGGCGACAGGCTCCCCGCCCCGCCGCACCTCGATGTCTAGGTTTCGCGGCCCGGGCAGGCCGCCGTCAAGGAACCTGTGCAGCGCCACCGTGTAGGGGAAAGGCTCCCCGTTCACCGCGACGATTCGGTCGCCCGCCTCCAGCCCCGCGCTTTCCGCCGGGCTGCCGGGCTCGACGCTTTCGATCAGCGGGTCCGCCCAGAAGTAGACGCCTATCCGCCCGGCCCCGCTCGACCTTTCCATCTCGGGTTCGACGAACATCTCTATACTCTCGCTTTTCCCGTCCGCCCCTTCCCGCAGCACGGTGAAACGAAGCTCTTTTTCCGCGTTCACCGCGATAAGGCCCTGGATGTCGCGGTAGTTTTCGACAACTTTCCCATTGATGCCGATGATCCTGTCGCCGGTCTTCAGCCCCGCCCGTTCCGCCGGGTAGCTTTCGCCGGGAAAGAGGTCGGAAACAAGGACGATCCTGTTTCCCATCGTCGTGTATTCGAAGCCGGCCCCCCAGATCAGCGTGAAGACGAGCATCGCGAACAGGAGGTTGAAGAAAGGCCCGGCAAACGCGACAAGTATCCGTGCCTCCGGTCGCGCCCCCAGGAAAGTACCGGTATCCCGTGCCGCTCCGCTCCGCGCCTGTTCCCAGGCCTCGGTGAAGTCGTTATCGCCGCGCATCTTGCAGTAACCGCCAATCGGGAACATACCGAGCCTGTACTCGACGCCGCCTACCTTCTTTGCCAGCAGGGGCCTGCCCCAGCCCACCGAAAACGCCTCCACGTTTATCCCGACAAGACGCGCCGCTATGAAATGCCCCAATTCGTGCACAAAAACCACAAGACCAAGCCCGACAAGGCCGATCAGTACTTTTAAAATCAACATCAAACCGCCTCTCTGTTCCGTATTAAAGAATAAAACATAGTCGCCCCGGTAAGCAAGAGTTAGGTAGTAATGAGGGATGGAAGATGAGGGTCAGCGAAACGCATCACCCATTGCTCATTGCTCTAAATCATTACCGGGTAACGATTTAAGTCGGGATGGGGTCAGACCCCGACCAATCGGTAAGTTCTTTGCTGTCCAGTCCTGAAATTAGCTTGACAGATTTTACGCGACCCTAAGGCGCGTATTTTCAGGCGTTTCATTTTAAGCGCCAGATGAAGCCGCCTGGTGTTGTACAGGAACACCGCCCCACCACCGCCTCCGGCGCCTGCTTCCTGCTCTTAAACGAACAACCAAGCCAATATTCCTGTTTCAGTATCCCGTTCAGCCTTTCGGCACGGGCGTTTTCGTAACAGTGCGGCTCCTCAGGTCATGTTTACCGGAAGCCCGCGGGATGTGAGTTTTTCAACATACCGATGCGAACAGTATTGGCAGCCGCGGTCCGAATGGTGGATGGGGAACGCTCCGGCGGAGAGTTCCTTCAGCGTCAGATCCAGAGCGCGGGCCGTCCCCTCGGCTTCAAGGGTATCCCCGGCGTGCCGGCCGGCTGTTTTTCGGGAAAACAGGTCCGTAATCAGACCGAGACACGGAAAGCCCTCACCGGTGTGGATGTAGGTAATGCCGTCCGCCCACGCCTGGTTGGGAGCGGCATTCCGGCCCTTGCAGCCTGAACCGCATATCGTTTTCCCATCGATGTTTATGCTCCGCCCGCTGTCTTTGTTCACTCCCATAAGCCATGTTTGCAGACCGCTGAGCAACGCTCCCGGCTCTGCCCACGAAAATACCCGCGCAAACGTCTTTTCATCCGGTATCCCGTGCGGCAATTCAAGAAATGTCCTTAAAAACCCCTCATTCGCCTTGCCGAAATCCTCCATCACGGTGTATTCATCCCATCCTGCAAGTATGGTCGTTAGCCCGATTACCAGCACGCCTATCAGTTTGTGCGGAAAATGTCCGCTCTGCCGCCGCTCGTCCTTTATCCCGCTCAGACACTCCTCCATCCGGGCTATGTCTCCTTCCGTAACCTCCACTTGTTTACCCCTCCCAAGGTACGTTCTTTATATCACGGATCTTTAAATGACGTTACCCTTTCCCCTGTACAGCGGGGAAACGTAAAAGCCGATAACAGCCGCTTTCTTGACGCCGTCATCTATATCCGCGAGAACGGGTGTAAATGGAGATCCCTCCCCCTTCCTTCGGCCCCCGGCATACCATC
>JAISLM010000055.1 GCA_031290855.1 Spirochaetaceae bacterium | reverse complement strand
GAGTGAGGAGGTGGGGTGGCTGATTGAACGGCATCCAGACTGGAAGACTATACGGAGCATAGGTGTCGTGGAACCGGGCCGGGAGGCGCGGGGGAGACGACGGCGGAACGGCGTCTTTTTGTGTCCAGCCTGGCGGCGGACGCGGAACAGTTTGCCCGTGCGGTTCGCCGGCATTGGGGGGGTAGAGAACCCGTTGCGCTATGTACTTGATGTGGCGTTTGGGGAAGACGGTTCCCGGCTGCGGAAGGGCAAGGGCCCTGAAAACATGGCGATACTGAGGAAGCCGGCCTTGACGGCAGAGCGGGCTGACACGGGGACGAAGAGCGGCATGATCGGGCGGCGGAAACAAATGGCGTGGCCGAATGAATATGTGTTCATTGTGCCCGGGCCGCCTGTTGTCCGGTATCCGGGCGCACATCCGTCCAAAATTGTCTATCAATTGCTTAAAGAGTTCCCCGCCCATACTCCCATGTTAGCATGGTTTTTTGATACTTTGAATTGCTGCAGCTCTACTACTTGCGTATTGACCGGCGTCGGGCGCGGGGCTTATACTTCAGGTAATTCAAATCCGCGATCCCATCTGGGACCGCGCTGTTCTAAAACGCTAAACACTAAACAGGAGGCCTTATGGCACAACGTCAATTTCAGACTGAGGTGAGCAGGCTGC
Source organism: Spirochaetaceae bacterium (assembly GCA_031290855.1). Taxonomy (GTDB): domain Bacteria; phylum Spirochaetota; class Spirochaetia; order Treponematales; family Breznakiellaceae; genus JAIRMY01. Next base: position 6,716 of record JAISLM010000055.1, on the reverse strand, counting down.
TTCACCTTATCATTCATTCCCTCTATTCTAACCGCGAGGTTTTCCTCCGGGAACTAGTGTCGAACGCGTCGGACGCGCTCGACAAGCTCAAATATCTTTGCGTTGCGGACGAGGCGTACAAAAATATCAGTTTCGAGCCGCATATCGACATTTCTTTTGACAAGGAGGCGAAAACGCTCTCTGTTTCCGATAACGGTATAGGCATGAACGAGGAGGAACTCGCCGATTCACTGGGGACTATCGCCCGTTCCGGCACGAAGGCTTTCCTTGAAAGGCTGGAGGCGGACGCGAAGAAGGACAGTAACCTGATCGGACAGTTCGGCGTGGGCTTTTACTCCGCATTCATGGTCGCGGACAGGATAGAGGTTACCAGCCGCAAGGCAAACGAGGACTCCGCCTGGAAATGGTCGAGCGACGGGAAGGATACTTACGAGATAGAAAGCGCGGTCCGCGACACGCAGGGGACTACCGTCCTGCTGCGCCTGACGGAGGACGGCCTTGAGTACGCTAATCGGTGGACTATCGAGGATATTATAAAGCGCTATTCTAACCATGTCGCCTTCCCTATATACCTTAGCTTCGACGAGAAGGAATGGGACGACAAGGGGAACGAAAAGGGGAGCAAGAAAAAGACCGAGAGGATCAATTCCGGCACCGCGCTATGGCGCAGGCCGAAATCGGAACTGAAGCCGGAGGATTATGACGAATTTTACAGCCAGCTTTCACGCGACAACGAGGCGCCGCTTCTCCATATCCACACGAAGGCGGAGGGTTCCCTCGAATACGTCACTCTGTTCTATATCCCGCGTAAAGCGCCGTTCGACATGTTCCACGCGGACTATAAGCCGGGCGTGAAGCTGTACGTGAAGCGCGTCTTTATTACCGACGACGACAAAGAACTGATGCCCGTGTGGCTGCGTTTCGTGCGCGGCATAATAGACAGCGAGGATCTGCCGCTCAACGTGAGCCGGGAGATTTTGCAACAGAACAAGGTTCTTGTAAACATAAAGAACGCTTCGGTGAAAAAGATACTTTCGGAATTGAAAACGATCTCGGTAAACGATAAGGAGAAGTGGGATGTCTTCGTTTCCGAATTCAACCGTCCTTTGAAGGAGGGGCTTTACTCCGACTGGACTAACCGCGAGGCGATAATAGAGCTGGTGCGGTTCAAAAGCAGCGCCGTTGACGGCTGGACGAGCTTTGAGGAATACGCGGCGCGGATGAAGGCGGACCAAAAATACATCTACTACATTTCGGGCGGCGACGAAAAGACCTTGAAGGCGTCCCCGTTGCTGGAAGCTTACCGCGCAAGGGAAATTGAGGTGCTGGTTATGGACGATGAGATCGACGAGATCGTAGTTCCTCAGATAGGCCGCTACAAGCAAAGCGCGGGAGACGCCTCACGCGAGTGGGAGTTGAAAGCGGTGAACCGCAGCGGGGCGGACGAGGAACTCGGTGACAAACCGGACAGCAAGACGGAGAGCGATGCCAGGCCCGTGATAGAAAAGATAAAGAGCGCGCTTGGCGGGCGCGTCAAGGATGTGAGGCTTTCCCGCCGTTTGCAGGACTCCCCTTCGTGTATTGTTGCGGACGAAAACGATCCTTCCTTGCAGATGACGCAGTTTCTGAAAGCGATGGGGCAGGGAAATATCCCTGAGACGGTTCCGATACTAGAAGTGAACCCCGCCCACGCCCTGGTCGCGGGCATAAAGGACACGGAGGACGCGCTTGTGATAGAGGATACGGCGGGGGTACTCCTTGACCAGGCCCTGCTTGTAGAGGGCGTCAAACTGAAAGACCCCGCCGATTTTGTCAAGCGCCTCAACAGGCTGCTTGCACGGAAATAGCCGTGCCGCAGTCGCCGGGCGGCGGCGCGGCTTACCGCTTCCTCGCGCTTGTTCCGCACGCGAACACGCGCGCCGAGTTCGGCAAGTATGGCCGCCGCTTGTTTCGCGAGGGGGCTGCGGGGTTCTGTTCGTTCCCCGCCGCAGCGCCGGTCGCGTTGCTTTCGGCCCCCGCGTCAGGGTCTGAACTGAAGCGTCTTGCCGCGCTTTTCAGACTTCAAAGCTATAAAAACGGCGGAGGCGGAAGGATATGCAGCGGGCGGATCTCTTCCGTGCGTTTACCGGACGGAATGACGCTTGCCGGCCCACTCCTCTCGCTGGAAGCGCCGTCTTTGCCGGACTTGCCGGCCCTCGTGGAACGTTTCCCCCGCCTGATACTGTGCGCGGGCATATTCCCGTCCGCGCCGGATACGCCTCCCCCGCCGGAGCCCCTCAGATTCAGCGCCGCCGCCCTTGTAAACATGGTGCTGAGGCCGCTTCGCTACGGACAATCTTACGAATGGACGCTGGGCGAGGCGCATTGGCTGCCCCCGGTAAGGCGCGGGCCGGACTTTGGATAAAGACTTTCTGGAAACAAAGGACGGCCTTCTTCTCCTCAGCGTAAAGGCGCTTCCCGGCGCGTCAAAGACGGAGTTTGCCGGCGTCCAGGGGGGGCGGCTGCGGGTAAGGATCGCCGCCGCGCCGGAAGACGGCAAGGCGAATGAACGCCTGGCCGCCTTCCTTGCAAAGACGCTAGGCTGTTCCAAAAAAGAAATTGTGTTAAAAAGCGGAGAAAAGTCCCGCCTCAAAACCGTCAGCCTGCCGCCCCGCTGCCTGAAAAAAGCCGCCGAACTGGCAGTCATAACCAGGTCGTATTCACACGACGAGGAATCAACGAACAAACGGCGATCGGACATAAAGCTGGACTGATAAAAGCTAAAAACATCACGTCCTGCTTGGCATCCCGCGTTCCTGTTCCCCTAAACCCTTTTAACCTTGTCAGGCAGGCACGATTCAGCGACACTGGTGTAAACACGCCGATTTTTGCCTAATTCGCAAAGTATGGTTTAATACCCCGCCGAACCTTAGCTTCGCGCTTGCCGCGCGTAGGCTCATTTACCGTATTTTTCCCCTGCTGTTGTATTTCACGCTTATCTTTCTGTCTACCAGATGGGGTAAGTTCCACTGCACAGCTGCGTAAAGCAATGCGATTTTTGCGTTGTGGCGCATAGCGTTTGCGGCGGGTTTGTGCTATATTAAGCGGATGAAGAGTGAGCGCGGGTGCGCGGGCTGGCCGTTTGTGCACGGGATTACCTTTGTCAATGTCGCGTTTCTTGCGGCGCTGGCGGTCACGGCCGCCGCGCTTGTTTACGACAGGATCGGGGAGGAACTTGACGCGGGGGCGGCGGAGCTTGTCCGGCGGGCGGCTCTGGATACGGCGGCGCGGGTCGAGGCGGCGCTCGGCGCGGCGCGGGCGGACGCGCTCGTTCTTTCCGAGTCGAGCGGCGACGGGCGGCAGGGGCGGGTCTGGAGCGACGGTTTCTTCGCCCTTCATCCCGAATTCGCCGCCCTCCTCCCATCGTCGGGGACGCCCCTGATCAACAAGGCGTTCTTCGCCGGGCGCGGGCTGGACGAAAACGCGCCCGCCCGCTATCTGGAGGCGGAACAGGAACTGGTCCTCCGGGCCGACGCGGCGGTCACGCGGGACGGGATACTGGCGGGGAACGCCTCACCCCACTTCGGCGTACCCGTCCTCGCACTGTTCTTCAAGGATCGGCGCGGTTCCGTCGCCGTCGCGTTCTTTTCCTCGGCCGCTTTCCTCGCGCTGCTCGACGGCGGGCCGGAGAGGGTCTACGTCGTGAACGGGCGCGACGATGTCCTTCTCGATACCGACCCGGACCCGGTGGCGGGCGGCGAAAACTTCTGGCAGAGGCCGCTCGTCCGTCTTATGCGGAGCACGGACGCGCCCGGCATGGACGGCGTTTTCGAAGCGGAAGGGCGCGGGGTCTACACGGGCGCTTTCCGGCGGCTGCGGACGGCGGGAGCTGACGCGGCGGCGCTCGCCGAACTGTCGCGGGATTCCACCCGGGCGGGACTGCGGCGGGCGATGCGGTCGGGGCTGCGGCTCTGCGTCGCCGCGCTCGGCCTTGTCGCGCTTTTCAGCTTCGCGCTTTCCTTCTCGACCAGGCGCTATCTCTACAACATCTTCCTCCGGCAGGAAAAGGAGATCGCCTGCGGCCTTCGCCTGAAAAACATCTTCCGCAGCCTGCCCGAAAGCCGCCTTGCCGACACGGACGCGCTGGGGAAGGTGCCGCTCAACGGAGAGAACAGGGTGGTGACCGTCGTTTTTGCCGGGCTACGTGGGAATGAGGCGATCCGGGGTCTGTCCCCGCAGAGAATGCTGAGGATGCTGAACGGCGCGATCTCGCTCGCGCTGGACAGTTTCGCAAAGACAGGCGGGGTCGTGGACAGGCTTGCCGGGGACGGTTTGACCGGCGTTTGGGGCGCTCCGTTCTCGAACGGCGGCCCGGAGAGGGACGCGCTCGACGCGGTGCGGGGCGCTTTGTTGCTGAGGGCGGCTCTCGTGAAGCGCGGCGGCGCGGCTGGGGGCGCGGCGGCGGCGGGCCGGCAGGTCACGCTGAGCTGCGGTATAAACTCAGGGCCGGTGCTTGCCGGGCCGCTGGGCGGGGAGGGGCGTTCGGCGTACACGTTTACCGGGGGCGCGGTGCGGAGGGCGGCCTTCCTCGAATCGCTCAACAGGCGCTTCGGCACGGACATCCTGCTGGGCGAGAGCACGATGGCGCTTGTCGGCAAGTACTTTATCACGGAGGAACTGCCGCCCGTGAAGGCGGGCGGCGCCGGAAAGCCGATCCGCATATTCGCCGTGATAAACATAAAGGTTACGAAGAAGGGCACGGAACAGCCCAAGCCGGTGAACATGACCGAACTGCGCGAACTGTTAAATGCCGCGGGCTTGCCGGGGAAAGCGGGCCTTGCCGTTTCGCAAAAGTCCCCGCCCCGCGTTGGCCGGGACGGGGACTGGCGGGCTTAGAAACTTATAATGATGCCTACGGGGATGCTGAACGTGGTGACGGTATCGTCTATGTCATCTCCACCACCGGCAAATTGGCCTTTCTTGATGCTGTTTAATATGTCGAGGCTGAGACCTACGTTGAACTCGGCGTTCTCGCCTACCTTGGCGATGAACTTCGTCGTTACCGCGAAGTTATCGTGCCCAAGTTCGCCGGGGTCGCCAAAATCGTATTTGGTGAGAATGTTCATTATCTCGGCGTTCACGCTGAACCTTTCCGTTATCTCCTTTGTCGCGCCTACCGCGTTGTAAAGGGAGAAAAAGGATGCGTCATCGCCCCTTAATATGAACCAGTCTTTTTCCGAGCCTTTTGCGAAGGAGATGTTGTTGTGGGTGGAAAGGCTTAGGCCCTCGATGCCGGTCCAGGTGAGGCGCAGGTCGATGCCGCTGTAAAGCACGTTGTCAACGTCGTCCGCGTCGAGTACCGGCAGGAAGCCGGTGTAGCCCAGCGAGAGACCTAAGTTTTCTATCGCGGTAAGGTCAAAGTAAGCGCCGAAGGTGTGGTAGTTCTCTTTGGGGCCTGGTCTGGTAGTGGGCGGCATGCCAAACGCAATTTCAAGGTTTTGCTCAGCGTTAGTCGGCCACTGATATGTTTTGAACAGGGCGGAGAAGTTCCCCACTCCGGCGTCAAAGATCAGCCGTCCGCCAACGCGGAAGTAGCGCTGGTTCGTGTCAACTACCGCACCCGATGCGCCGGACGGGTCAAAATAGGCAATGAATCCGTTGAACAGGTCCGAGGCGCTTTTGCCGCTGTAGTTGGGCGAAAGATTCAGTTGCAGGGTGAGGGGACCGAATATCAGGTCGGTCATCAAACCGTTTGCCAGAGAGTAGTTGTTGCCAATAGCGGTACCCGGCTCGGAAAAGAAGCCTTCATCTTCCGGCGGCATGAAGGCTCCCATCTCGAAATCGTCGATGTCGTCCGTGTAGTCGGCCAGGCCGTCCGTATTGTCGAAGACGCCGCCCGTGAACTTGAAGTGCTCGCCGAAAGGCTTTATCCAGCCGTACAATTCATCAAGGGTAAGCGCGTCGGAGGGGAACATTTCCTCGCTGCCGGGGCTAAAGAAGCGAATGTTCTCGTTACCGAACTTGAGCGCGGCGCTCGCGCCCCACAACTCTCCCTCGTAGCTTATCCCGATCTTCGTCTCGTCTTCGTTAAAGCCCGCGTCGGTCATGCTGTCAACGTCACCATCGCTGTTCGCCGACAGGATGGAAGCGTTGAATTCTAGCTCGAACTTCAGCTTATCCTGTATCGAAGGGGTGCCTTCCTCAAACTTTTTGTCTGTCTGGGCAAAGTTACATACCCCCCCCCCCCCCGCGATAACTAACGCAACGAACAACGCAACAGATTTCTTTTTCATAGATAATCCTCCTAAAAAGTATATTAGAAATAGCTAACAGTATTAGCCTATACGAACAATTTTCTTTTGTCAAGCGTTTTTTCACTTTTTTACAAAAAAACCGAAAACCCCGCCCCTGCGGCGGACTGGAGCGCTCATGAGATGAGTGATGGCGCTTGAGGTATACTTTTCAGTGGTTAAATTTCTGCTATTTATGGGTCAACTTTAGCACGAGGTGTCTGCGGCGCTGTCAAATTTCCTCGCTTTTCCAGAGCGGCTTTCCGGCCCGGCGGCCTTCAAAGACCGAGGCCCGGCGGTAACCCGCTTTTAAAAGGAGTTCCCTCGCTTCCCGGTAGTGGCCGCCCAGGTGGGCGGTACTGTGGGCGTCCGCAGTGACGATCACCGGGACGGCCGCTTCAGCGAGCAGGGAGAGAAGCCGGGGCGACGGGTAGGGTTCATCGAGAA
>JAISLM010000054.1 GCA_031290855.1 Spirochaetaceae bacterium | reverse complement strand
GTGCAAAGGGTAAGCGGGTATTCGCTGTTTTCCACCTCTGTCGGCGGGTGGTACGGTGAGGTTTTGAGTATGCCAAGTCCGTCCGGCGTGGCGAACTTGCCGCCTGAGTGGAGGAACATAGTGCCCTTGTCCTGCGGCCCCTTGTCCCAGCACGGCCACTGGACGCTGCCCAGCCGCTCTATCTTTTCGTATGTTGCCCCTGTGAACTTTGGACAGAGGTCTATCATTTCGTTCCAGATTTCTTCGGTGTTTTTGTAACTCATCTTGTAGCCCATAGCGGAGGCGATGAGACAGGTGATTTCCCAGTCCGGCTTGATGTTGCCTACAGGCTCCAGCACCTTGCGGACGCGCTGAAAACCCCGGTCGGAACTCGTGTAGACGCCCTCGTGCTCGCCCCAGGCGGTAGCCGGCAGTATCGCGTCCGCGTACTCGCAGGTCTTGTTCCAGAAAATATCCTGAACAACGACGAAGTCTATCGCACCGAGCGATTCACGTATCTCTTCAAGGTCTGGGTCGCTCTGGCAGGGGTCTTCACCGGTGATGTAGTACGCATGGAGGCGTTTGGCGGGGTCGCTCTGGTGCTGGACGAATTCCGGCACACGGGTAAGCTGTATCCCGGCCTTGTCGCTCAGCTTCACGCCCCAGGCCTTTTCGAACTTGGCCTTGATCGCGGGGTCGGTAACGCTCTGATAGCCGGGGTACACATCCGGGAGGTCGCCCATGTCGCAGGTTCCCTGCACGTTGTTCTGTCCGCGCACCGGGCCCGTGCCGCAGGCATAGTGCCCGAAGTTGCCGGTAAGCATAGCTATGCTGCAAAGACACTTTACAGCCTCGACGCCCTGCGAAAACTGGGTGATGCCCATGCCCCACAGGATTACCGAATGCTTGGAACTCGCGTACTTCCGCGCCGTGAAGCGTATGTCGTCTGCGGTAAGTCCCGTGATACCAGCCGCATACTCCGGCGTGTAGTCCTTTACGATGGTCCAGAACTCGTCGAAACCCTTGGTATGCTCTTCGACAAACTGCCTGTCCATCAGGTTTTCGCTGATTATAACGTTAGCCAGCGCGTTCACCAGGGCCACGTTGGTGCCGCCCTTCAACTGAAGGTGCAGGTCGGATATGCGGGCGGTCTCGGTACCACGCGGGTCGGCGCAGATGAGAAAACAGCCCTGTTCCTTGGCACGCACGAGGCGCCGCGCCACGATCGGGTGGGAAGCCGCGGCGTTGTACCCTATGTTGAAGATCACCTCGGCGTCCTCGATCTCCGGTATCGAGAGGGACATCGCGCCCTCGCCTATCGTCTGCCTGGAACCGGCGACCGATGCCGCGTGACAGATGCGGGCGCAGTGGTCGATGTTGTTCGTGCCCATAACGGCGCGGGCAAACTTTTGCGTTATGTAACCGGCCTCGTTGCCGGGCCCTCTTGCGGAAGCGGCGGCAAGGAACGAATCCGGCCCCCACTTTTCCTTAATTTTTTTGAAGTTGTCCGCAACGAATTTGATAGCCTCTTCCCAACTGACGACCTCAAGCGGCGATTTCTTGCCGCCCCTGCGGATCATCGGTTCGCGCAGGCGCTTCGTAAGGATCTGCGGGTCATTTAGATAATCCCACCCGTACCAGCCCTTCAAACAAGCCTTGCCGTCGTTTGTCCTGCCCGCTACCGGGTGAACATCGAGTATCTTGTTCGCGTCAGCATCGACAGTGAACAGGATCTGACAGCCCGCGCCACAGTAACAACAGGTTGTCTTCACTTCTTTTATAGCCATAAAAGCTCCTCCTAATTCCTAGTGTTAGCGTTTAAGTAAATTCTAAAACTGACTTTATCCTAAACCCGTAACCGGCAATCAGCAACTATTTTGTACGGATAACTCGTAAAGGCCGCGTTTCTAAAGAGACCGGCGGACCATAGTCCGCAGGACCTCCTCCGCGCCGTGACCGGAGGAATCCGCGATAACCCGGCTCACCGTGTCGTAACCCAACAGCGGGGCGTAGGAGGCGGCAAAGTACGGCGCTGCCTGTAAATTCGCCTTGCAGCGTTCCGGGTCGGGAGAGAGAGTCTCGACGCACTTCGTCCTGAATAGAAACACGGCCCTTTCAAGCAGCGAAAGACTTTCGAGCAGCGCGTCCGCGATCAGCGGGAGGAAGGCGTTCAGTTCGAACTCGCCGCGGGAGGCGGCGGCGCAGACGCTGTAATCGTTGGCCTGCACCTTTAGCGCGGCCTGCATCGTCATCTCCGCTATCACGGGGTTCACCTTTCCCGGCATTATCGTGCTGCCCGCCTGCATAGGCGCGAGGCGAAGCTCGCCTATGCCGCCTGCCGGTCCGCTGTTCATCAGCCTGAAGTCCCCGGCTATCTTAATCAAGTTGACGGAAAGCGCTTTTAGCAGGCCGGAAACCTCAACAAACACGTCGTTGTTCTGCGTTATGTCCATCGGGTACTCCGAAAGCGCGAGCCCTATACCCGTGAGCTCGCGGAGGCGCTCGATGATGCCGAACTGGTAACGCTGGTGCAGGGCGCGGCGTTCCCTGTCATCCGTCCCCAGAAGCCCCACCGCCGTGCCGCCTATGTTCACCTGCCGCAGGCGCTCCTCAACCTTGTAAAGCCGCCAGCGGTCTCGGGCAATCCCCTGCGCGTAAGCGCCGAACTCCGCGCCGAGCGTGACCGGCACCGCGTCCATCAGCTCGGTACGGCCAAGCTTTTTTATCCCGTCGTACTCGTTTTCTTTCTTTTGCAGGGACTCTTGCAGGGCGGCGCACCCGTCGCTCAGCTCGCGGAGCAGGAGGATCGAGGCGATACGGAGGGCGGTAGGGTACACGTCGTTCGTGGACTGGCCCCGGTTCACGTCGTCGAGCGGGTGGATCACATGGTAAGACCCCGCCGGCGCCCCCAGGCCGCGCAGCGCAAGGTTCGCCAGCACCTCGTTCACGTTCATGTTTGTCGAGGTGCCGGCCCCGCCCTGCATCGCGTCCGTGATGAAAGCCTCGCGGAACAGTTCCGAATCGTCAGGCCGTGAAAGCGCCTCGTCGCAGGCCGCGGCAATCGCGGCGAATTTCTTCGCGCCCGCCTCGCTGCCCAAAACACTTTTTTCAAGGCCCGCCCAGGTAAGCGCGGCGGCCTTTTTCACGGTAATGATAGCGCGGAGGAGGCGCGGATTCGTCCTTCTGTAGTTGAGGGCAAAGTTGTCCCTGGCCCGCAGGCTGTGTATGCCGTACAACGCGCCGTCCGGCAGCCCAAGTTCACCGATTATATCTCTTTCAGTACGCATATAGTTCCATTCAAATATAATACGGGGCCGGTATTTCTTACAACACTACCCGGCAAACGGGTATGGAGGCAACACCGCATAATGTGCTAACATTCATACCGGGGCGTAAGTTGCCGCTTCGCTTAATTGATCGGGTAAAGTGACCAAAGAAACAGAGTGCATTGTTAAAGCCATACAGGCCATTCCTCCGGGCAGGGTATCGAGTTACCGTGATCTGGCCCTTACAGCCGGCCTCCGCAACGGTGCGCGGCAAGTCGCGCGGGTTTTGCACACCGTCTCCCAATCCTGCCGGCTTCCCTGGTACCGTGTAGTCAAGGCGGATGGCGGCATAGCCTTGCGGGGCGCGGAAAGGGAACTTCAAATCGCGCTGCTTCGTGCGGAGGGCGTTGAGGTAACGGACGGAGGATATGTCGACATTAAACGTTACGCGGTGTGACGCATATCAGGCCGCCCGCATTCGGGTTTCGGTAGATGGTTTTGACACAGATTGCCAGTATTTGGTTTTACGGGACGGCGCCTTTTGCCGCCCAAAACAGGGGTTACGATGATTGACTGGATTTTAAGGTTATTGAAAGGCGCGCTGATAGGGACAGGCTTTATACTTCCCGGAGTTTCAGGAGGCGCGCTTGCGGCGGTGTTTGGCCTTTATGAAAGAATAATTTCGTTTATAGCGCATATAACAAAAGATTTTATAAAAAATATATTATTTTTTATTCCCGTTGTAACAGGCGCGCTTTTTGGAATGTTTTTGCTGGCCCGGCCCCTGTCTTTTTTCCTTGAAAATTACGAGGTTCAGGTTGTCTGGGGATTCATAGGCTGTATTACCGGAACGCTGCCTTCTCTGTGGAAAGAGGCCGGTAAAAAAGGCAGGAAAAAAATACATTATGCGATTCTTGCGGCAAGTGCGCTTGCCGGTTTTTGCCTGCTTTACATGGCCGAAAATTTCTGGCAGGTACATATGCCGCGCAACTTTATAACATGGGTTATTTCCGGCGCCCTGATAGCGCTCGGCGTTTTGGTTCCGGGCCTGAGTTCTTCAAATTTTTTGGTATATCTGGATATGTATAAACCGATGGTGGACGCATTCAAAACAATAGAAATACCCGTATTGTTGCCTATATTTTTGGGGAGTATTGCCTGTCTTTTTTCACTTTCGGCGTTTATAGACATGCTTTTCAGAAGGGCATACGCGGGACTGTTTCATTTTGTTGCGGGAATCGTGCTGGCTTCGACAGTTATGATTGTGCCTGTAAATTACAATTATATAAGTTATGGAACGATTATGTGTGTTGCCGCCTTAGTTGCAGGCGCTTTACTCGGCCTTTGGATGAGTAGTCTGGAAGAAAAATACAAAACATAGCGGCTTTCCCAAAACTTCAGTTTTTGGGAGACAAGCTTTGCTTGGGTACCCTGTAACAAATTTTGTGTAAACGGTTATACTTCGCAAAGGCGCAAGTACGGCTTTTACAAAGAGGTTCTGGACGCAATTCTGAAGAACTACCACGGTACTGACAACCTTTACGGCCCGGATGAGGATTATGAAGCGGCTTGCCAAGGCGCTGGCGAGCGGACGATGGAAGCAGAACTGACCGAACACCTGAGGTATGAGAAACATGACCAGGGCGCAAAACCCGTTGCCAAGGGCCGAAACGGTACGAGCGGCGAGCGCGAACCTAAGGTTCGGCGGGGTATTAAACCAGACTTTGCGAACAACCCTTTCATCGTTACTGTATACTGCGCCCTTTTGTCAACACAAAAAATGAAAATAGTTAAGGTGGATTCCGGTAAGCATAATTGGCTATGCAGGCAGAGGCCCGGCCTCTGCCTGCCCGTCCTTGAAGGCTGAAGCGTACACGGAGGCGGGGTACCGGGAACGGCTGCGGCGTTTCGGGACCTTGACGCTGGCCTGTCACCTGGAGGGGTCGCATACTCCCGAAGAGGTCTACACGGCGTACAAGCGGCGGAACGAGATTGATATGATTTTTGACAGTTACAGGAATTTCATGAAGGGGGACGCGGCCTATATGCAAGACCGGCATATGCCTGGGGGCGGCTTTTTGCGAACTTTCAGGCGATGACGGCCTACTACAAATTGTATGACAAGCTGAGGGAAGCGAAGCTGCCGGGGAAATATTCGCCAAAGGGCATGATAGAGACGAGCAAAACGGTGTACAGGCTGAGGGTAGGGGGAACATGGCGTCTCGCCGAAGTTACCGCCAGGGTCAGAAAGCTGCCCGCCAAAGCCGGAGTAGACTACCTAAATGAACGGAGTTAGGGCTTAGTTCTTTCGTAACTTCTTGTAGCATAAAAACTTATATAGTTTTGGTTACATTTTCGATGTCTCACCGGGCGCTCTTGACAAAAAAAATCGAAAGGGCTAGACTCCAAACATAGATTACAAGTCAAAGAAGCATATCCGCTTTTTCCCTTTCAAACAATTTAGATACAGGTTTGCCGGTATCTGGCGGGCCGAATCAGAAAATTAGTAAATTTGAGGTTTTATATGGCTTACGTGAAGAAAATTAAAACTAACACGGCAGTTGAAGAAGGCGATTCGGAACTGTTTAACCAGGCGGAGGAGGCTCCGTCTGCCGTAAATACTGCGGACAACGCCGTATCGGGCGAAAATACGGGCGAGTCTGTTGTCATAGGCGCGCCCATTAACGGCGCTGGACAGGATTTTGAAAACGACGCCGCTTTGGAAAACATCGCTTACGGTACGGAAGCTGTTCTGGAGGAAGGCCGCGAATACTCTACGGAGGACGGCGGGGAACGCCAGGCCGGGAAGGTGGTCGTCCGGGCAAAGCCTCGCGCCCGCGCCCGCGACAGACAGGACTATGAGTCGGACGGCGCGGTGGGCGCTCCGGTATACGGCGGGCGCTCGTTGCGGCAGCCCCAGATCCGTACGCCGCGGCGTAACTATGAACGTAAGGACGGCGGCGCCTCCCATTACTATAACGCTTACGCCGGCGGCGCGCCCTCCTATCCGGGTAGTGTTTCGCCGGCTATGCCTCCCAATATATCGATACAACAGGGTGCTTTGCCGGAATTAGCCAAGATTCTGCCTTCTATGCCTCGCATCTACGGTAAACCGGAACCGCGCGGCGAAGATGACGGCAAACAGCGGCTCTCAGTAAACGAATTGTCCCGCCTTAGCATGATAGATCTTCGTAACCTGGCTTCCTGTTACGGTATTTCCCACGAAGACCTGGTGCCGCTCAAGAAACAGGAGTTGATCTTTACTTTGCTCAAGGCGCATACGGAACGCGGCGGCATCATCTATGCCTACGGTTCGCTCGAAATTCTGCCGGACGGTTACGGTTTTCTCCGCAGTCCGCAGAACTCTTACCTGTCAGGCCCGGACGATGTCTACATCAGCGCGAGCCAGATACGTCTCTTTGCCCTGAAAACCGGAGATACGGTCTCCGGCCAGATCCGTACCCCGAAAGACGGCGAGCGTTTCTTCGCTATGCTTCGGGTCGAAACCGTCAACTTCGACGATCCTTCCGTTGCCCAAAACCGCGTCCCTTTCGAAAACCTGACTCCGCTTTACCCGGACAAAAAGCTCGACCTGGAAGCGGGCGGCGACGATGTCTCAACCCGTATAATCAACTTGTTTTGTCCGATCGGCAAGGGTCAGCGCTCTATCATAGTCGCCCCGCCGCGTACCGGCAAAACCATTATGATGCAGAAGATAGCTAACGCTATAACTACGAATCATCCCGAAGTTTACCTGATAGTCCTGTTGATCGACGAACGTCCCGAAGAGGTTACCGACATGGAACGTACCGTTCACGCCGAGGTTATCTCTTCTACCTTCGATGAACAGGCGAGCCGCCATGTGCAGGTTACGGAAATGGCGATGGAAAAAGCCAAGCGCCTGGTCGAACATAAGCGCGACGTAGTGATCCTGCTCGATTCCATTACCCGCCTCGCCCGCGCCTACAACCAGACCGTCCCCACCTCCGGCAAAATCCTGTCGGGCGGCGTCGACTCAAACGCGCTTCACAGGCCCAAACGCTTCTTCGGCGCGGCGCGCAACATCGAGGAGGGCGGCAGCCTTACCATTATCTCTACCGCGCTTGTTGAAACTGGCAGCCGTATGGATGAGGTTATTTTCGAGGAATTTAAGGGTACGGGCAACATGGAGATCAACCTTGACCGCCGTATCTCCGACAGGCGTCTGTTCCCGGCCATAAATATCAAAAAATCCGGTACCCGCAAGGAAGAGTTACTCCTTTCCGACAGGGAGTTGCAGCGTATCTGGATCTTGCGTAAATTCATCAACCCGATGGAGGACATCGAGGTGATTGAGTTTCTTATTGACAGAATGAAAAAAAGTAAAAATAATGAATCATTCTTGAATTCAATGAACACCGGGGCCGCAGCAGGCGACTGATGTTTGTTATTGCGCCGGATGGGGCCATAGCGGGCGGGCGGTGACCGGCTGATAAATGGTGATTGCGGCGGTGAGTTATCTTTGCCGCCTCCCGTTGAACAACAAGAATCATAGTGAGGAAAACATGAAAGAGGGGATACATCCCAATTACGAACTGACGACCATTACCTGTGCTTGTGGCAATGTGATAGAAACGCGCTCGACGGCAAAGGACATAAAGGTTGAGATATGCTCGGCCTGCCATCCGTTTTTTACCGGCAAGCAAAAGCTTGTCGATACCGCAGGCCGCATAGAGCGTTTTCGCAGAAAGTACAATATCAAAGAAACTTAAGCCTTTTCCGTTTCGGATGGGTATTTGCCGTGTAGGGCGTTACGCCGGCCAGGGCCGTCAGGCCCGGTGCGTAACGTTGAGTCTGCGCCCTGGGTTTTATTCGCAGTGGGGGCTGCTCCCCCGCCTTATCCCTTCCTTTTGGGGTTAAGAAGGCGGTAGAACGTCAGGCAAAACAGCTTGACGCTGTTTTGTGGCTGTTAGAATAAGCAGCGTCTAAAAAAAATGGTAGTAGACGGGTTTGCGAGCAAACAAGGTTTGCTATGCAAACCCCCACATATGATAAATTTCCTTACAGAATGAGCCTCTGAGATAATGCAACGCTTACAAGATACCCCGCCTTATCCCTTCCTTTTGGGGTTAAGAAGGCGGTAGAACGTCAGGCAAAACAGCTTGACGCTGTTTTGTGGCGGGGAGCTTCATTCGCAAAGTCTGG
>JAISLM010000053.1 GCA_031290855.1 Spirochaetaceae bacterium | reverse complement strand
GACCGGCTGGCCTTTTACATCAGGCCCGCGGACGGGTTCGAGCTGCCCGCGATAATGAAATGGCTGAAGCAGACCTTCGCCATTAGGTACAACCGGGACAATGGACGGACGGGGCACCTTTGGGGCGACCGGTACCGGTCGCGGATTCTGGACGGGGAGCCGCCGGACGGCGGGGAGGCGGGGGCGGGAGTCCCGCCGGCCTGCGGGGGCAGACACCATAGCGGGAAACGCCTCGCCGGACGCGCGGCGGCGGCGGCCTCCCCGGCCCGTGGGGTCAGACCCCATCGCGGAAAACGGGTGGCCGGGGCCGCGTTTTCCCGCCTATACCCCCTTCCTGTCGCCCCGAAGCCCGGATAAGCGGCATAACCCGCCCGTAGAATCTTAGCGGCCTCCATTCCCTCTCCAAACCGAACCGGCCCAGGGGGATACGTCTGCCCTGAAATCTGAATTGCGGGTCAAGTTTAGTCCTTGGGGCGGGGAGGTTTATCGAATCGGACGCTTTAGAGAAAAGCGGCAGGCCGCTTGGCATGGTTTTTGCGACGATTTCTGTATACAATTCAAATACCAAAAAATACAGGAGATTTTATGTTTACAGAAGTTGATTTTACCAAGAAGCCGGTGTCTGAGGTTTACGGTTCGAACAGCTTTTCAAACGCGCTGATGCGGGAAAGGCTGCCGAAAAACATCTACAACGAAATAGTGGCGGTTCAAACGGGTGAAAAGGAATTGACGCTGGAGGTGGCCGAGGTGGTTGCCGCCTCGATGAGGGACTGGGCTATAGCAAAAGGCGCTTCCCACTACACGCACTGGTTCCAGCCGCTTACCGGAATTACCGCCGAAAAGCACGATTCGTTCATCGCGCCGACGGGGGACGGCAGGGTAATAATGGAATTTTCCGGAAAAGAACTGATAAAAGGCGAGCCGGACGCCTCAAGTTTTCCGTCCGGCGGCCTGCGTGCGACGTTTGAGGCCCGCGGGTACACGGCATGGGACGTAACGAGCCCCGCTTTTCTTAAACAGGACAGAACCGGAACGACACTGTGCATACCTACGGCTTTCATCAGCTACTACGGGCACGCGCTGGACAAAAAGGTGCCGCTGTTGCGCTCGATGAGTGCGCTTAACAAACAGGCCTTGCGGGTACTCCGGGCGATAGGAAACACCACAAGCAAGCGTGTGTTTACGACGGTCGGCCCGGAGCAGGAATACTTTTTGGTCGACAAGGCTTACTTTGACAATCGCCCCGACATACTTTTGACAGGCCGCACGGTGTTTGGCAACGTGCCGGCAAAGGGCCAGGAGATGGAGGATCACTACTTTGGCTCGATAAAGGAGCGTGTGGCGGAATTCATGCGCGAGTTGAACTATGAGCTTTGGAAACTGGGCATCGCCGCCAAGACACAGCATAACGAGGTTGCGCCGAATCAGTTTGAGATAGCGCCGGTTTACAGCAACACTACCAGCGCGGTTGACGCGAATCAGCTTGTGATGGAAACGATGCGCAGCGTGGCCCTAAGGCACGGCATGGAAGCCCTGCTCCACGAGAAACCCTACGCGGGCGTGAACGGTTCGGGCAAGCACAACAACTGGTCGATGGGCACGGACGACGGGATAAACCTGTTTGACCCCGGCGAGAATCCCCAGTCAAACGCCCGCTTCCTACTGTTTACAGCCGCCGTGGTGGAAGCGGTTGATCGTTACGCCCTGCTGCTCCGCTCCTCCGTCGCGACATCCGGCAACGAACACAGACTCGGCGCCAACGAGGCCCCGCCCGCGATCGTGTCGATCTTCTTTGGCGGCCCGCTTACCGAGATTTTTGACAACATCGCGGACGGCAAGAACAGCCATAGCAAGGACGAATCGGGCGGAAGCATAAAACTGGGCGTTACAAGCCTGCCCAGTCTACCGAAAGACGTGTCGGACCGGAACAGGACGAGCCCGTTCGCGTTCACCGGCAACAAGTTTGAATTCCGCATGGTCGGCTCTTCACAGTCGATAGCGACGCCCAACACGTACCTGAACGTAGCCGTCGCGCAGGTTTTGGGCGAATTCGCTGATAAACTTGAAAAAGTGTCGGACAAAAACGCGGCCATTCAGGAATTGATAAAGATTTCCTACAACAAACACCGCCGCGTAGTGTTCAACGGTAACGGTTATTCAGACGAGTGGGTACGAGAGGCGGAACGCCGCGGGCTGCCCAACGTGATCTCCACGCCCGACGCGCTACAGGTACTTCTTGCGGGCGACACGATCAGCCTGTTTGAAAACCACAACGTGCTTTCAAAGGACGAGATGGAAAGCCGCTACCACATCTACCTGGAGAAATATTCCAAACAGGTCAACATAGAGGCAGGGGTGATGATAGACATAGCGCGGCGCAGCATATTCCCCGCAGCGAGCAAGTACGGCGCGGAACTGGCGCGGGACGCGGAGGCGATGGCGGCGATTCACGCTATAAGCGTCCCGCAGGAAAAACGCGCGAAACGGATCGCGGAGCTTTGCTCGGAACTGTACGAGGAAACCGCCAAACTGGAAACGGCTCTTAACGCTGCGCAAGGCACGGAAGAGCCCTTCGCGCGGGCAAAACTGTACAACGAAAAGATTCGTGCCGCGATGGAAGCCGTCCGCGCCAGGATAGACGCCCTTGAAAAAATCGTATCCAAGGAAGCATGGCCTTTCCCCTGTTACGAGGATCTGCTGTTCAAACTGTAAGGGGCCCTAGCAGCCTGTTGCACTTGTTGATTTTTTGCGCTTGATGCCGCAAAAAATCCCCGATTATCGGGCTGCTAGGCTTTACCGCAAGCTTTCAACATGAAAGCGGCGCTTTGACTAATGACAGAGTCTCCGCCGCTTTCATTTTGCTGCCCCCCTCCCCCGCCCCCTCTGGAGCCTATCTTTTTTTAGCGCAATTTTATACACTCTTACTCTGTTCATATCTATTCAAAATAGGAGAGAGGTTTATGGATTTAGAAATGGTTAATGTCGGTTTGTGGTCTGTGTTTCCGCCGCTCCTTGCTATAGCGCTCGCGCTGATAACGAAGGAGGTTATCTTCAGCCTGGTACTGGGCGTGATGTCCGGTACGCTGATATACGCCATTGCAACAGGCACAGGACTCCTCGGCGTGTTTTACACGACCGCGGACCTTATGGCGGCCAAGGTCGGCGACAACGGATCGATGATAGTGTTCCTGTCGTTGCTGGGGGCGCTGGTCGCGGTGATCACGAGGGCGGGCGGCTCGCAGGCTTACGGGAAATGGGCGTCCCGAAAGATAAAGAGCAAGCGCTCCGCGTCCCTCGTTACCGGGCTGCTCGGCGTACTGATCTTCATCGACGATTACTTCAACTGCCTCACCGTAGGCACCGTTATGAAGCCGGTCACCGACAGGCACAAGATTTCCCGCGAAAAACTTTCGTGGCTTATCGACTCGACGGCCGCGCCCGTCTGCGTGATAGCGCCGATCTCTTCCTGGTCGGCCTCCGTCGTCTCGTACTACCCGACGGCGACCGGAATAACCGGTATGCAGGCTTTCGTGCAGGCTATCCCGATCAACCTGTACGCCCTTATGACGATAGGGATGGTATTCTTTATTTCCGCCCGCAAGAACGGCGATTTCGGGCCTATGCGCGAGGCGGAGGCGCGGGCGGAGGCGGCGGAATCGCTGCACGACGCGGACATCGCGCAGAACGATGACATCGCCAAGCTCGAAGTGTCGGACAAGGGGACTTTCCTCGACCTTGTGATCCCCGTACTGATGCTGGTCGTGTTCTGTATCCTGGCGATGCTGCACTACGGCGGCCTGTGGGACGGCAGCGGCAAGGGCGTCTACCAGGCTTTCGGCGACACGGACGCGGGCATGGCCCTCTCGCTGGGGGGCCTGTGCGCGATCATCGTGACCTTCTTCATGTACGTGCCGCGCCGCCTCGTCTCTTTCGCCGACTTCTTTGCCAGTCTGACCGCCGGTATAAAGGCTATGGTCCCGGCCCTCGTGATCCTCACCCTCGCGTGGACGATAAGCGGTGTCTGCCGCGACCTCTTGTCGACGGGCGACTACGTGGCCGGCCTCGTCCGCGACTCGAATATGCCTGTCGAGCTGATACCGGCGATAATGTTCCTAATCGCCTGCGGCCTCTCGTTCGCAACCGGCACCTCGTGGGGCACCTTCGGGATACTGATCCCGATAACGATAGCCGTATGCGACCAGGTAGCGCCCTACCTCTCGATAACGAGCCTCGCCGCCGTTATGGGAGGCTCGGTCTTCGGCGACCACTGCTCCCCGATCTCCGACTCGACGATACTCTCGTCAACGGGTGCGGGCTGCCGCCACATAGATCACGTCGCCACCCAGATTCCCTACGCTGTAACGGCGGCTGCGGCCTGCTTTGTGGGCTACATAATCGCGGGTTTCTCGGTAAAATCGCTCGGCTTCGCCGGTATGGTGGCCCTGTCCTTGCCGGTTTCGCTTGTCTTCCTGTTGATTATGCTGCTCGTCTTCCCGAAAGTGTCTCGCCAGCGGGACGGCCATCCGGCTTAACGCAGGGCGTGGAGGCTGGTGGGGCGTCCGGCTACCGAGTCAGCGCCCGCCAGCCTCTTTAGCACAGGGCAGAGAGGTTGATGAAGACGAAGGCTGCAGGGGCCGGTAGCGCCCGTTCCGTCAATGAGTACTTGGCTTTCGAAACGCGCTTTGAATTCAGGAAAACGAGGCCTCTGTTCAGGTAAACGCGAGACGCTTTGAAGAACTTATAGCCGCAAACTTTGCGGGTTTCCGGTATATTTGTTTGTAAAGAAACCAAAACAGGAGAAAACAAAAGATGGATGAACATTCAAACAGGACAGAAATCGAAAACTTGCTGCCCCACCGCAGCCCCTTTCTGTTCGTTGACGATATTGTCGAGGCGACGGACAGAGGTATAGTCGCCCGGCATATTTTTAGCGAGAGCGAATTCTTTTTCGCGGGGCATTTCCCGCAGTACCCGGTCGTGCCGGGCGTGATTCTTATAGAAACGATGGCCCAGTCAGGGGGCGCGGGACTGCGGAAGCTGGGGATAATCGGCGACGGCTCTCTTTTTTTTCTGGGTACGGTGGACAAGGTGAAATTCCGCCGTCAGGTGAAGCCGGGAGAGGAGGCCAGGAGCGAGATCGAAAACCTCCGCGTCTCGGCAAAGATGATAAGACAGGCCGGCAAACTGTATGTCGGCGGCGATATTGCGGCGGAAGCTGAATGGATGTGCCTAATCGGGGCTTAGAAAGGAGTAAACATGATTGTCAAACCTATGATTCGCAGTAACATCTGCCTTAACAGCCATCCCGCCGGCTGCGCGAAGGCGGTTCAAAACCAGATTGCCTACGTGAAGGGGCAATTTTCAGGCGGAAAACCCGACGTTTCGCCGCGTATCGCACTCGTTATAGGCTGTTCAACGGGTTACGGACTCGCCAGCCGCATCGTGGCGGGCTTCGGCTACGGCGCGGCTACGGTCGGCGTCTCCTTAGAGAAACCCGCCTCCGATTCCAGGCCGGGTACGCCGGGCTGGTACAACAACCTCTGTTTTGACGGGGAGGCGGACGCCGCCGGTCTCCGTGCCAAAACCCTGAACGTCGACGCCTTCTCCGCCGAGGCCAAGGCCGCCGTGATAGACGCCGTAAAAAAACTTGCGGCGGAAGCGGGGCTCCCGCCGCAGCTTGACCTCGTGGTCTACTCGCTCGCCTCCCCCGTGCGGACCGATCCGGCGACGGGCGTGATGTACAAGTCCGTGATAAAACCCGTCGGCGCGCCGTACTCCGGCAGGACTTTCGACCTGGCAAGCGGGAAGATCAGCGTCGTCAGCGTGGAACCGGCAAGCGAGGACGAAATCTCCTCCACCGTTAAGGTTATGGGCGGCGAGGACTGGGAACTCTGGATAGACGCACTGGACGGGGCAGGCGTCCTCTCCCCCTGTTGCCGCACGGTCGCGTACACGTACATAGGGCCCGAACTTTCCTGGGACATCT
>JAISLM010000052.1 GCA_031290855.1 Spirochaetaceae bacterium | reverse complement strand
CAGCAGGGAATTCATGATCACCAGGCTGTCCCCGGCAATCAGGCGGTTGGTCCATTTGTCCTTGTGCTGGTAGAATTCTATGGCGTCATTCCGGCGTTTGGCCCGTTCCGCATCGGATTCAAAGAGCCAGCCCTGCGGGTCCACGTAGTCGTCCCCCATGCTTTGAACGGAGCGGATTATCTTATGGGGCTTTATGGATTCGTGGATGTGGATTGACGATGTGGGAACGGTGAAGGATGTGCCCTCCTTTTTCCCCGCCCATTGCAGGGACGGGTCTATGTGGGGGTCATATTCGTACTTTGCCTCGGGACTTGCCGCCATGTCGTACTGCGCCATGCCCACCGGGGGGATGTTGGCCCGGTCGTATTCGTCGTAGGTGTACGCGTCAATTGGGGTGGGGCTGGCGGCGGCGGGTTTTTTAGGGTTGGGCATGGGAGGACTCCTTAATCTTAAAAGGGTATATAATATTTTTCATACCTTCGAATTCCATCAAGGCGATTGTATATATTCATTATAATAACCTTAAATTTTTCATTACTACAACTTTTAAGAAGGTCAATGAAATCTTTAAGATACCATACATACATATAGTAACCATTTCCAAGATAAAAATTCCCATTCAAAAAAACACGAATAACACTTGAAATGTTCTGAACGGTTTCTTCAAGCATATTTTTTTGATAAACACTTTCTAATTGCCGCAGTATGCTTTCAGCGTTATTATATGTTGCTCCACTTTCGATTTTTGTAATTAATTGGGTCAGCGCATTTGCAAAACATCTATAAGCCTCTTTTTCTTCATCGTTAAAAAAATCCAATAAATTGCTCTTTTGAAACAAATCGTTTTCGAGCGAACTAAACGATCTTAATCTATTTTCAGGATTTTTTTCTGTCATTAATTGTAGTTCAGAATAGTATGAGAAGTTTTTTATTTGATTTTGCTGAAGTAAAAATTCAAATAATTTGCCAACAAAATATACTTCGGTTTCTTTTTTATACTCTCCTTGAGAAAATTCATCGGGGATATCACACCACCAATTCAGGCTTATACTTTTATTAATATCATTTGAAAAAATTAATTTTTTTCCAAATCCAAAATCAATTATTTTCACAACTCCCTCTTTTGTTATCAAGATGTTGGTATTCCTAATATCGCGGTGTAAGATATTATGGTCTTCCAAATACTTAAAGCCGGTAATTGTTTGCTCGAAAACACTGTTAATCTTTTCAGGATTTTTGCTAATAAAATCCGATATTATTTCTCCGTCAATATATTCCATGAGTAAATATCCCGTATATTTATCAGGATATAAATAATAGTTATATACCCGAACAATATTTGGATGTGAAATTTCATGTAACAGTTTTATTTCGGTAATAAAATTATAGTAGTACTCTTTGGGATCAATGCCGTTCACAGGAAGATATTTTTTACATACAAATTCTTTGTCGATTAAATCGTCTTTCAAAAGGACTGTAACGGCTGTTCCTCCGCGTCCAATATTTCTGATTAGTCTATAATCCTTTTTCCTTAAAAACTCAACTATCTTTTCGTTCATATAATCCCCCCCTTATAATCTATGTCATTTTTTCATAAAATCGGTTGCATAGCAAAAAGGCAGGAATGACTGCCGCTGGGCTTCAATTCCCCTATTTTTATCCGCACATCCCTTGATAAAAGGCAGCGTATTACAAAATAGAAGGATATCAACCCTGTAAAACATATATCTATCCTCCAATCCATTAAGGACCGATTTATATTATATCTGGTTGTTTCCAATTTTTCAACAGTAAGGGTAGCGGAGAAGACTGCGGGGACAAACCCGAAGGGTTTGGCACGGGGATAAATTCGCTGCCTGGCGCCGTTCTGGCCAGGGGACGACCCGTAACGGAGCACGACGTGTGGTGATTTTCCCCCTTGCGGCATTCCCGTATCCTCATCTATAGTTTCTCCATGGTAGAGGATTTCAGTTTCGTTCCGGGCAGGGAAGGAACACGGACTTTTTTGCGGGAATTTATCGCCCTTAAAAGGGAATTTGCCGTCTCGCGGATCATCGACTTTGATACCGGAGAAGATTAGTACACGCTTTTTAATCCCGCCGAAAAGATCATCGTGCGGGCGCTCGACGCTGTTTTGTGGCGCTTAGGGTGGGTAACAACTACAAAAAAATGGTAGTAGACGGGTTTGCGGGCAAACAAGGTTTGCTATGCAAACCACCACAGGTGATAAATTTCCGCATCCGATCGAACCCTTTCGATTATGCGGCGCTTACAAGATACCCTGCCGAACCTTAGGTTCGCGCTTGCCGCGCGGAGATTCATTATTAAATTGATACAGGGTTTAGAAACACCCCGGAAAACTTATAGGGCAAAGGCCTCCGGCCTTTGCGCGAGTTCAAGCGCCCGTTTGATGTAGGCGGCCTGCCGCAGGTTCTGCGCGTATTCGTCCTCAAAATTACCGTTGTCCAGACATTCCGCGATATGGAGCAGCATATTGGCAAAGTGGTTGTCGGCGGGCATTTCCATGTCTTCCACGCCGTCCGCCGTTTCAAAAACTATGCGCGGCTTAAGACCGGGCGGCGCGGTAAAGGCGCGGGCGGCGGTAATTTTTCCCGTACTGCCCCAGATTTCATAGTTGCACTGGTAGAAGTTGTCCATGCCGAAAGCCAGTTCCGCCGCAATCCCTTCGGGGCAGTCCAGATACATCGCGCCGGAAATATCGACGCCGCTCTCCCCGTAACGCAGCGTGGCGGCTTTCATCGTGAAATCGTAGCCGCCCAGGATAAACTGCATCGCCTTCAACGGGTAAGCGCCGTTGTCCAGAAGAGAGCCGCCGCCCAAATCCTTTGAATAACGGATATTGCCGGCGGGCAGCGGCGGGATGCCAAAAGAACTTCGGAACAGGCGTATCTCGCCAATTATTCCGGCGGCAAGAGAATCAAGCGTCCACCTGTGCTGCGAATGAAAACGAAACTGGAAATTCTCGGCGACAAGCAGCCTTTGCGCACACGCAAAAGCCGTTATCTCCTCCAACTGGCTATACTCGGTAACCAGCGACTTCTCGCAGAGAACGTGTTTGCCGTTTTCCAGTGCTTTCATGATCCATTCATAGTGCATCGAATTGGGCAGCGGTATATAAACCAGATCTATACTCCCGTCACGGATAATTTCGTCATACGTTCCGCACGAAACGCCGGGGTAAGGTTCCGCGGCGGCGCGGGCCTTTGCCCTGTCGCGGCTTGCGACGGCGGCAAGCTTAAAACGAGGCGACCGGAACAGCTCCGGTATAAGAGAGCGCACCGCTATATGGGCGCAGCCCAAAACGGCGGCTATATACTTCTTTTTCATACGGTGATCCTGTCCGGCGGCAAAACGCGCCGCCCTAAACGTAAGGCAGCGCGGCGATAAGACTGCGCGCCTGCACGTTAACAAAATTATTGAAACGCAAGAACGTGTATACCTGTTTCAGCGACATCCACGCGAACTCTTCCGGTATCTCCTCCGGCAAATCCCCGCCCGCCATGACCAGCATATACCGGTTTTGATCGTGATAAAACCTGCCGCCCTCTTCCGATTGCAGAGTGTCGTACAGTATCCGTTCCGGCGGCGTGACGCGCACGTAATCAAAAAACGGAACAGGATCGCCGCTTTCATTTTCGCCGCCTCCGTCGTCTCCTCCGTCCGTAAAACATTGAACAGTAGGCGCCAATTCAATCACGTCATAATTGCCGCATTCAAGTTTGGCCTGTACGAGGAAGTGCGGAACGCCGTGAAACTCTTTTACGATAAACGCGCACAAATAATTTTGCGCCGCTTTGATCACAGGCTGGCACCACGAAGTGACCTCGCGGCCCGCGATAGAAACGTTTATCCCCAAAATCTTGAAATATTTACCGTCCCTGCGGGCGATTTCATCCTCGCTTACGCGCCATTCGGGCATTTTGTTTACGGGACAGGGCCGGACGACAAGTTTGCAGTCCGCCTTCAAGCCTGTAAGCCATGACAAAAGCGTATCCGTCGAATGAACGCTGTGATCCGTGCCCGCCGACAGCAGGAGGGCCTTTCCAAAGGCGGACAGCGCCCGCGTGTCGTCAAAAGGCCGCGCGAAGCGGCCCGGGTTGAGCAGTGAAAAAACGGACCGTGCCGACATATTCACCTTGTTGTCAAGCAGCGTAAGAGCCTTTATCTGCCCGGCGGTCATCCAGCAAAAATCCTGATAAAGCTCGATATCGCCGTCAAGCATTACAACGATATTTCTGTTGCGCTTCCGCAAAAACCGCGATCCGTGTTCCGACTGAAGCTGATCGACAAGGATGTCACGCGGGGCGGCGTCTTCAAAACGGTCCAGGTAAAACGGCTTTCTGCCGTGATGCTCCCGGCGGAAATTGCTTCTGGTCGCCTGTAGGGTCGGTGAAACCTGCACATGGTTTATATTGCCCGGCTCAATCTTCATCTGCATCAGGAAATGCAGGACGCCGTTAAATTCCTTCGCAAGCAGACCTAAATAACCGATTTCAGGTTGATTTATCAGCGGCTGGGTCCAGCGCCGGAAAGACCCGTAACCGGTCTCCGCTTCGACACCCTCCACCGAAAAAAACTTGCCGCTTGAATGTTTCAGGCCGCCTTTGTCGTCGACGACCCAATTATCAAGCCGTGAAAAAGGAACCGTTTTTACATCAACCGCTGTCTCCCTGCTCCTCCGCTCTATAAGGCCCGATATATCTTCCAGCGAATTCCGGGCGCCCTCGTTTAACGCGCACAATGAACGCAGCAGCATGAAAAAAGCATAGCGTAATAAGGCGTTTGATAAAAGGCGGACAGGCGACACCCATAGCTCATTACTAATAAGCCGCCGCAGGCGGCTTATTGCTCTAAATCATTACCAGATAACGATTTAAGTCGGGATGGGGTCAGACCCCGGCAGATCGGTAAGTTCCGTGCTAGTCGCTGTCCAGTCCTGAAATAGGTTGACAGATATTTGCGCAACCCCAGGGTGCGTGTTTTCAGGCGTCTCGTAGTTAAGGGCCAGATGAGGCCGCCTGGTGTTGTACGGGAACACCGCCTCACCAGCCGCCGCCAGCGCCTGTTTCCCGCTCTTAAACGAACAGCCGAGGCCGTATTTCTGTTTTAATATCCCGTTCAGCCTTTCGGCACGGGCGTTTTCGTAACAGTGAAGTTACTCATGTCTACCCACCGGAAGCCCGCGGGATATGAGCTTTTCAACATACAGACGCGAACAATACCGGCGCCCCGGTCCGAATGACGGGCGGGGAACGAGCTATCGGGGAGATCCTTCAGCGCCAGTTCCAGGGCGCGGACGGCCTCCTCTCCGCCTCCAGCGTGTCCCCGGCGTGTCAGCCGGCTATTTTTCGGGAAAACAGATCCATAATCAGACCGAGACACGGAAAGCCCTCATCGGTGCGGATGTAGGTAATGTCAGCCGCCCATACTTGGTTGGTAGCGGTCAGATCCAGCCCGCTCCCCCGGAAGTCCCCGCCGGGCCGCCCTGCCCGTGAACAACGTTAATGTTTTCGACAAACCTCATTGGGTGGCTCCGCCCCTGCCCGCCTCCGGCGGGCCTTGTAATATTCCGCTCATCTCCCGCCCGTATTTCTTTATCCACTTGCGCAGTGTCGAGCTTCCCCGGATCCCGTTCCTGCGCTTTGACTCATCAAGGCTCGCGTATTTCCCGCTCGCCACGTCCCCCGCAAGCCGGAGCTTAAACGCCTCGCTGTATCGTACCACCTCGCTCATCTTTTGACCTCCATGTGTCAACTTCAAACCAAAGACGCAACATCATTCCTCACTCCTCATCAATTATTGCTCTAAATCATTACCGGGTAACGATTTAAGTCAATAGAGGGTCAGACCCCGGCAGATCGGTAAGTTCCGTGTTAGTCGCTGCCCCCCGTCTTCCATCCCTCTTTGCGCACCATTGATTCGCCCGGACACGGTCGGGCGCTCTATCTTGATTGGCCTCTCCATTATTATGTAAGGTGATGTAATGAGAGTTTGGATCAAGCTGATAATAGGTTCCGTATTTGGTTTGCTTCTTGGTTTTCTGCTGCCGGAAAATCATCCTGTCGTGACGAATATGTTTGCTTTCTTGCAAAAACTCGCGATAGGGATCGGACGTTACACCGCGTTACCCGTTATAGTGTTTTCGTTGACGATAGGCATTTACGAACTGCGGCAGGACGGCAAGTTCTGGTCATTGCTGGTACGTGCGGTTTTGCTGCTTTCAGGCGTGTCAGTCTTTGTGATCGCGCTGGGCATAGGGGTAACGCTGTTTTTCCCGCCGGGCAGGATACCGGTGCTGATAGAGCAGCAGTCGGGCGAACTGCTTTTTTCACCGGCGCAGAACGTGCTGGACATATTTTCGCCCAATATGCTTTCCGTCCTTTTCACGGACGGGGTTTATATTTTTCCGCTGTGCGTGTTCGCGTTTTTTCTCGCGTCGGGGCTTCGTTACGACAGGAATTATACAAAACCGGTGCTGTCGCTGATAGACTCGCTGTCAAGAATATTCTTCCACATAGCGGCTTTTTTCTCGGAAATGCTGGGCCTGTTGATAATAGTGCTGTCCGCTTACTGGGCGCTTCAGTACCGGGAAGTTATCGGTACGGGTGTATTCGTGTCGGTAATGCGGATGTTGCTGTTATATTCGGCGGTTCTGGTGTTTGTCGTTTTACCGGCGCTTCTTTTTTTTATCAAGCGCGCGCCGTGGAAGGCGCTGTACGGATGTCTGGGCCCGGCGATAGCCGCTTTTTTTTCCGGCGATTACAACTTCAGCGTTCCGGTACTGACGACGCACATGAAAAACAACCTGGGCATCCGCAGAAGATCGGGCTCAGTTACGTTCGCGCTCTTTTCAACATTCGGCAGGTCGGGCAGCGCGATGGTCGCCTGCGTCGCGTTCATCGTGATCATCAAGTCATATTCAAGCCTGGGTATTCCCGGCAGCGGCATACTGAACATCGGGATAACCGCGTTTTTCCTGTCGTTCCTGCTCGCGCGCAACTCGTCCGACGCTGCTTTCACGGCGCTCGCGGTTCTCTGTATGCGCTACGGACACGGTTTCGAGACCGGCTACCTGATACTAAAACCGATAGCGTTCTATTTGATCTCTATCGGGACCTTTATTGATATAGTAATAAACGCGCTCGGAAGTTTCACGATAGCCGGCATAAGCGGCTTTCAGGAAGAAAAAAGCGTCAAACGTTTCATCTGAGGCCCTGCGTAAGCGCTGGCCCGCGAGGCGCGTTGATTTTACGCAAAACTCAACCCCCTATCCTCCGGACGCCCCAGCCCCAATCATACATCCGCCATTATTTATTCGCAGCGGGGTCTGCCCCTCCCACACACACATACCGGAGTCTACGGGGAGGGGGAGAGATGTAGCGTGTTATACCCTCAATAGCGGTTTACGCGCTTTTAAATTCATTCCGGCTGACGTTTTCAGCGAACAAGGTCCAGCGGTTTAGCGTTGCCTGCCCCGATTCCAAACGGGAATGAGTTCCAGCCCTGTTCCGTCCGTTGCATCCTGTCCCTAATTAAATACAAATATGTGTCTACCCCCGTAATGAACCTCCCCGCCCCAAGGGCTAAGCTTGACCCACAATTCAGATTTCAGTGCAGACGTATCCCCCTGGGCCGGTTCGGTTTGGAGAGGAAATGGCGGGCTGCTGCGGTTCTGCGGGCGGATTATGCCGCTTATCCGGGCGCCGGGGCGACGGGAAGGGGGTATAGGCGGGAAAACGCGTCCCCGGCAGCCCGTTTCCCGCTGCGGGGTCTGACCCCACGGGCCGGCGGGACTCCCGTCTCCTCCTCTCCCGCCTCCCCACCGTCCGGCGGCTCCCCTTCCAGGATTCGCGACCAGTACCGGTCGCCCCACAGGTGTCCCGTCCGTCCATTGTCCCGGTTGTACCTCTGGGCAAAGGTCTGCTTCAGCCATTTCATTATCGCGGGCCGTTCGAACCCGTCCGCGGGCTTTATGTAAAAGGCCAGCCGGTCGCCGGCAAGACTTAAGCCCCGGACCGTGAAGGCAAACCTGTGCGCGGTCTCCCGAAACACCCGGTCAAACAGCGCCAGGGCCCGGCCCCCGCGGAACAGGGGTTCCCTGTTGTTGACGCGGGTACTGATTTCGTACCACACGCCCTGTTTCAGCATTCTTAAATGTCTCATGTAAATATATGGGCGCTTGCCCGCGTTTTGCTTTAATATACGGAGAAAAAAGGGAAAGTAGCCGAACCGGAAAGTACCTTCTACCTTCCGGCGGAGCGGCGGGGGCTTTTCGTCAGGTAAAATTTTTTATGGGTCAAGGTTAGAGCTTGCGGCGCGGAGGCTCATACACTTGCGCGGCGTCGAGCTTCCAGGTATCCCGTTCCCGCGCCGCGCCTCGTCAAGGCTCGCGTATTTCCCGCTCGCCATATCCCCCGCAAGCCGTAGCTTAAACATCTTGCTGTATCGTACCACCTCGCTCATCTTTTACTCCCGTGTGTCAACTTTAAACCAGGACGCGACATCATTGCTCATTGCTCATTATTCGCGGGATTTTTAGGCGGGCGCCTATCTTGAGGGTGTCCGATATCAGCATTCCGTTCGCTTTTGCCAGCGCTTCGACCGTGAGCCCGTACCGTTTTGCTATCGACCAAAGCGTGTCGCCTTTTTGCGCCGTACACTCGCCGGACGGCGGGTTATCCCGGTTTTCCGCTTTGGCCGGCGCTTCAGGCGCAGGGGCGGAGTAGGGTGCGACGTCTTTCACTGCGGGTATGCTTATAGCGCCGCCGACCGGGAGGCTTTCGGGCCGGATGCCGGGGTTTCGCGACAGTATCCGCTCCACGCTGACGCCGTAATGCTTGGCAAGGACGGAAAGCGTGTCGCCACTCCTGATGCGGTAGAGATAGCTTTTGACGAGGGTTTTTTCCCTGTCGCGCAGGACGGCTTCCACTGCCTCCGCGTCCGACTTTCTTACTTTCAGCATATAGCCGGAGGACGGCGTGACGTAGCCGTGCAGTTCACGGTTCATCCTGATCAGATCGTCCCTGTCGACGCCGGCCTCCTCCGCCAGCACGCGGATGTCCGCCTCACGGTCAACCGCCAGGCGCGTCCACTCGACCCTTCCGGGTTTCCACGAGATGTCGAGGCCGAATTTGCGCGGGTTTGACGCTATCAAGCTTATCGCCAGAAGCTTCGGCACGTACTGGATGCTCTCGTTTTTTAGATGCTTTTTCTCCGACAGCGCCCAGTAATCCTTTATGCCCGTCTGTTTGATCAGCCTGTTTACAGCGCCGCTTCCCGAATTGTAGGCGGCAAGAGACAGCGCCCAGTCATTGTAGGCGCGGTAGTTCTCCTCAAGTTTTGAAAGTGCGCCGTGCGTCGACTTCCAGAAGTCCAGCCGCTCGTCCATGTACTCGTTGATAGTCATGTAGGGCCTGATGCTGTTCCGCATGAACTGCCACAGCCCGGCGGCCCCCGATGGACTTCGCGCCGTGCCGGTATAACCGGACTCCACCACGGGCAGGTACAGGAGTTCGGGTGGCAGACCGCGCAGCTCAAGCTCGTTGCGGATGAATGACAGGTAGGGTTCGGCGTTTTTCATCACGGAGCTTATCCATTTAAGGCCGGAAGGCGCGGAATAACGGTGGATATATGTTTGGGTCAGCGGGTAGTCGAGCCCGTAGATCGCGGGTATCACCGGGAAACGGAGTCTGTCCTGCTGCTGCCGCGATATGCCGGCGGGTAGAGGCGCACGGTTTTGCCGCAACGGCCTCTCGAAAGACGGCGCGGTCAGCCCGCTTGTCTCCGGTTCGCTGGAAGCGCCCAGCGGCAGAACAAGGGCAGCCGTAAAAAGCACACGGAAAAAAAGGCCGCTAAGTCCGGCCCTCTGGGCTTTACTTTTCATCATAATGATTATCGGCAAAAACACCCGCCCTTGCGTCGGCAGGCGTAAGCCTTACGACAGTCTACCGCCGTTTCCGCGTTAAAAGCTAGATGAAAGACGGGGATATGGTTAATGAGTGATGAGGCGCTATGATAACTTATCTGGGACTAAAGTAGTATTCTGGCTCGACGGGGCCGGAGAGTTGGTGGCAGGCTGCCGCTCACGGTGAAGAAATTTTCGTAAACGGGAAGGAACCCCGGTGTGGGGTTAACCTAAACCGGTCGCCGTAAAGTAAAATGCCGCCGCAGGCCTCGCGGCCCGTAGACGGCGAATAGTAGTACGGCTAACCACGCCGGGCAAGCGCTCCAGGCCCTTGTTTTATTCGCAAAGTCTGGTTTAATACCCCGCGGCTTGCCGCGGCTCACGTAAGGCAAAGCCTACAAAGATTTGGTATTAAAGCAGACGATATTATAAACTTCCTTACAGAACGAGCCTCCGCTCCAACCAACACAACGCTTAAGATACCGCGCGGCTTGCCGCGCGGAGGCTCATTCGCAGTGGTGTCTGCTCCCCCGCCTTATCCTTCCTTTTGGGGTTAAAAAGGCGGAGGAACGTCAGACACAAACCGCGTAGCGGTTTGCCGCGGACGCTTGACGCTGTTTTGTGGCGCTTAGAGTGGGCAGCACCTACAAAAATATGGTAGTAGACGGGTTTGCGGGCAAACAAGTTTGCTATGCAAACCGCCACAGATGATAAATTTCCGCAGCCGATCGAACCTCGTAGATAATGCAACTTTTATAAGATACCCCGCCGCTCTGCCCTAAACTTGACCCATAAAATCGAATAGCTCACGGTAGTCCAGGAGCGTATAAAGTTTTTGAAGTCCGGTCCAAACGGTTTTGGCTCCCGGCGGCCCGCCGCCGGGAGCGCGTTTCGGCCCTCCCGGCCGGCCGGCATACTCTTCCGCCTCTTTAATCGTATACGGCCTGTCAGGAACTTTTTTTGTCCTGTGTGCCGCGCGCAAATACAGGATTTTCCATTCTTCGTCCTTAAACAGTATCGTACAGGGCAGCTCGGGATGTATCCGCGCCATGTACGTCAGGTTCATTATGAACACCGCTATTACCGAATACATCAGTATCAACACTTTCATTTTTTCCGTGTTCCGCTCCCGCAGCTTCCCTGTCTTGCACCCGCTTTTCAGCACATAATAAAAACGCCCTGTCTTCCACCGCTGAATATAATGTCCCGTCATTTCGCAGGCGGCCCCGAAACTTCCCGCCTCCTTATTGGTCATCCCGGAAACGAAGTTTCCGCAACCATTCTATCCCTTCAATACCTTTGGGTGTGTTCTCCTCTTTCACGTATATGACCGTCACGGGTAATGACGGCGGCAGCGCTTTGTTTTTGTTCTTTATCTGCGGCTTTTGTATCTCATACAGCGCGCACCACATTGCGGGACAGCTTCCCGTTCTTTCATATTACGCCTTGAATCACGGGGAATGCGCGCCTTTACCCGGCCTTTACCGGGCGTTTCCCGTATTGTATCCAGTGTCCGCTCATTTTCCACGGTCATCCGGTTATGAACTATCCGTATGAGAAAATACCGCCCGCGTTGTATCCCTTGTCGAATAGCTCATAATTGTCTCCCTCACGGTCGCGGGCACGCGGTGTTTTTAGGGCATTGCCTATATCACGGTCCGCGTTTCCCGTCGTCCCAGGCCACAGGTTGCTCCCATTTTCCACTGTCGGACGGTTCTTCCGCCGCTCCCGGTTCAGCGCGGTGTTTTTACTACCGGCACGCTTAAATCTCTCTTGATCCAATACGCCGAGCGCCAATCCATCGGGGCTTACCGCCAGAGCGCTATGGATGTTTCCCCCCATGGTATTGCCGCCGATATATCCGTTGCCTTCCATTTTTTGCTGACTGTTATAATTGACTGACGTTGTGTCCCGCGCCGCTAAAATCAAGGGATGGCCTTCCATACGCCGGATTGCCAGGGCGCGATGAGCCCGCAGTATTTCGCCCCGGTTAAACTTACCGGTGCCCGGCAGGTTGTATATAGCCGCGGACTTACAGGCCGATGCTTCAGCCCGATTCGCGCTGCTGCCGTATATCAGCGTTGTTCAGAAACTGAAGTTTCTGAACAACAACCGCTTAAAAACAGCAAAATGCGGAGCATTTTGCCGAGACTTGTTCGATAACCAACCGGGTTATCGAACAAGTCTATTGAATTCCGCGGATCTTTCGACAAGGTTTCCAGGTCCTGCCGGAAGCGCTTCCCAGGCCGTTCTTCGTTAAGATCCGCACCGGCAAACTCTTCCGCTATGGTAAATGCGTCCCGTTCTGTCATTTTCCCCTTCCGGAGCATAGATTTTCAGGGTACTATATCATGATTTTGATTTGGTGCTGGCGAAATATATCCCGATTCGGGCACTCCGGAGCCCTGCAAGACGCCCCTGAACGCCTCACAAAATACCCCTGCAGGCATTCATGTTCACTTAAGGACAGCCCCGGAATGTCTCCGGTCGCATCGTCC
>JAISLM010000051.1 GCA_031290855.1 Spirochaetaceae bacterium | reverse complement strand
CGTATAACCAATTTATTTACAAGCGCGGGGGGCGGTATCAAGAATTTTTTTACCGGATTATGGGCCGGTATCGTTGGGGGATTCACCTCCGCATGGAACGGAATACTTTCTTTTTTCAGTTCCGTCTGGAACTGGATATTGCAAATTGTAGCGTCTGCCGCCGCCTGGTTTTCCGGCGTGTGGGTTTCTGTCACCAGCGGTTTCGCTTCCGCATGGACGTGGGTCTCCGATTTTTTCACTTCGATTTGGGAAGGCATAAAAGGCGTTGTCATGGGCTTTGTCGAATGGCTCGCTCCTGTAATAGACGCGATTATCGCGCCGTTTAGGGCGATAGGAGACACCATCGGCGGTATCATAGGTTCGATAAAAGGCTGGTTCGGCGAGACGGTGGAAATGGGGAAAACCGAAATTGCCGGGAAGCGTGAAAATAAAACTGTGGATTCGGTGGCAAAACCAATTGACACTATCACCGCCGAGCCGATAGTCCCGCCAACCGTCACCGCGCCATCCATTGCCGCGCCGCCACCTGCGGCCACAAGCGTTGCCGCCGTTTCCGCGCTTGGAACGACTACCGGCACATCGGCAGGCGGCGGTTTGCTGGAGGAACATCTGGCGGCGGCAGGGCGGAAAGGAATAGCCGTTTCGGAAATGACCACAACCGCGTCAGACGCTTTTATGTCCGCCGGTATCGCCGTGCCGCCCGCCGCCGTCACGTCCGGCATAGATAATATAGCGGACTTCGACAGGGAAGTTCCTTCGGTCTTTAAGGAAGCGATGCCGCAGCAAAGCACTGCGGTTACGCCGTGGCCGAAGCCGGAAACAAAGCCGGTTAAGAGCGAACCCCGAACGGTAAAGATTGAAAACCTGTATTTACAGGCGGAGGACAGCCTTAACCTTTTGAATTTCGTGCGCCAGCTTGAACAGGCGGTACTTGAGCCGAGGGAGGTCGCGGTATGAGGCTTCCGGATTTCACGTTCCCCGGGAACACGCTTCCTTCAATACTTTCCCGGGCCGCCGAATTTAATGCGTATATAGAAGCCGTAAACGCGGAAAACTTTATAAAGGCGGGGGTGTCCGGCGAAGGCGAGCCGCGCGTTCTGCCGGGCATACTCGACAGCATAGAAGTAAGCGACTCGCTGTTGGTGGACGACGCCGAAACGGACGGCAAGTCCGGCTCCGTAAAAATAATATCGGGCTGGGCGGACTCGGACGTAACGATAACGCTGCTGCTTATCGATATACCGAGAGGAACGGGCAACGCGCTGGTACCCAATGTTACGCGGTTTGACTGTCTGCGGGAAATCACAAGGTATTTTAAGCAGATGAAAGACGGCAGGCCCCGCGTTTATACCATCCAGCATCCGCACTTAAAAGCGTGGGGGGTACAGGAGTTTCTTTTCAACAGTCTGAAGTCAAGTGAGAGCAGGGGAAAACGAATTATTACCTGTACGCTTGAGTTTGACGAGTTTGACGGCGTGGCGGGTAAAAGCCAGGACAGGCAGCTTGGGGCGGCGCAAAGCGCGGCGGACGCGCAAGATGAAAAATCCGTAAAGCCGGTCGTGTCCGATAAGACGCGCAGGGGTTTAGGGGAACTGGAGGCTAAGTATGCAAAGCTATGAAATACCGCTTCACCCCGTCCTCGAAGTATCCATAGGCGGAAGCGTTGTTGAAAAGCGTCCGTCATCGTTTAAGCTCGCCACGCAGCGGGGTTTTCATTCAGTGGTGTCGCGCCTTTTGTATCCCGCTGATTCGGAAGTAGGCGCGTCAGGCGATGATATTACCGTGTCGCTTGCGTCCGATGACAGAACCGATTTGTATTTTACCGGTAAGGTATATTCGGCTGATATTAACGGTTCATACCGTGAACTGCTTCTGACGGACGGCTATAAAAAACTGTGCGATACGGATTTCACCGCCGCGTACCGCAAAGAAAAAGCGGGAACAATTTTAGACGATATATTAGGCGCGGCGGGAATAAGCGAAACGGCAATAACAATCCCCGAAGTGGAGATGGCGCGGTTTTCCACACAGACCGTATCGGCGCGTATTTGTATAGACTTACTGGCAGACGCGCTGAAGGGACACGGCGCGGAGGGGCTTCTGTATTTCTTTGACGAAAAGGACGTGTTTCATTTCGGTACGCCTGATGACACCGGCAAAAACGAGGGTGAAGTTTTCGCTTTTGAAACCGGCAAGAATATTGTGCGAAAAGGCGCGGGCTTTATAGAGGTGCTGCCCCGCCCCGTGCGGCACACGCAAAACTTAACCGTGGACGGAAAAGAGTACCAGACCATACGCACGGATTTAACCGTATCGCGAGGTATATCGCGGCTTACGCTGTATCTGAAGGAGGGTGCGTGATTCAGGCGGGAGAAATATTGCTACGGCGGCTGCTGGAGGCGATACTGCCGAACCGCGCCGCCCCTGTTCTTGCCCGGGTGCTGAAGACGCACGAGGGGCCGGGGAAAACAAAATACTCGGTAGACGTGAGGGTACTTACGGCCGGAACGCTTGAGGACACCGAACAGGTAATTTCGGAAGTGCCGATTTCGCCTGTTTGGGCGGCGCGGAAAAAGCGCGGCGTGTACGCGATACCGGAAGCGGACACGATAGTCATTGTCGGGTTTATTAACTGGAACCCGGCCTATCCGTATGTCGCGGGTATATGGTCGGACGAGTACGAGGCGGACGAATTCGGCGAAGGCAAATTTATCATAACGGACGGCGAGGGGATGAAGTTTGTCATTGACGCGAAAGAAAGGGGAATTGAAATAAACAACGGCGAGGGTTGCGTTGTCAAACTTGAGAAAGGCAACAGGGCAAGCGTTGATAACGGCAAGCTGCAAATCATTTTAAACGGTGAAAAATGCGCGGTTAAAAACGGTTCAAAGAGCCTTTTTACCGTGCTTGACACGCTTTTCCAGACGCTTATATCCATGAAAACCGTGGGCAGTCCGGCGCAGCACGTAGTGTTTCCCGCTGATATTCAAAAATTAACGACCGGCAAAACCGACCTGGGCGCGGTGATGGAGGCGTAGGATGGCGTTAAACGAAAGCGCGTTAAAGACATCATTGCTCGCGATTTTCAACGAGATGGACGAGGCGGCGACAGAAGAGCCGAAAACAAACGAGTGGTACGCGGGGAAGCTCGCGAAAGCGATAACCGACCATATAAAGACGGCGGAAGCGGCGGCGGGGATAGACGTACAGGGCGGGACGC
This sequence comes from Spirochaetaceae bacterium, assembly GCA_031290855.1. GTDB lineage: Bacteria > Spirochaetota > Spirochaetia > Treponematales > Breznakiellaceae > JAIRMY01. The sequence goes on along the minus strand of JAISLM010000051.1, from coordinate 8,566 downwards.
AAACGGGTGGAGCGCTTGTCGGCGCGGCGACTTCCGCCAACGGGAAGATAATCTGATGGACTGGGGAACGGATTTTTTGCTTGTTGACGATGACGTGGTTTTCACGTCAGACGGCGATATGACGATTGTATCCGGCGCGGCGATGGTGGCGCAGGATATAGACCAGACGATTAAAACGGCGGTCGGGGCTTTGTACTGGGACAGGCGAACCGGAAGCGCGATGCCGCTTATGCTGAACGATTCGGAAAGTGAGGCGGCTTCGATTATAGCGGAACTTGAGCGCGTGGCGATTGCGGACGCGCGGGTAGACCCTGACAGCGTGAAAGCGTACCGGACTGGGCCCGGAAAGTTCCGACTGGAGTTTAAGCCGATGGCGCGGGTGAAGCCCGAAACGCTTGAGTACGATTTGACAAAAGGCCGGGGTGAATGATGATGGAAAGCTGGATAGACAAAGACGATAAAACAATTCGGGACGATATTATTTCCATAGCGAAAACAAACACCGGCCTTTCCAATTTCAAAAGCACCGGGGTTCTGCGCGGATTTTTGGAAGTGATAGCGGCGGCGGTGTTTTTCATTTACAAGACCGCGATAAACCCTGTTTATTCCAACGCCACGCTTGACGGCGCGACCGGCGTATTCCTTTCGTTCTGGGGCCTTGCCCTCGGCGTGGTAAGGAAAAGCGACAACAGGGCGGGCGGCAATTTTACCGGGCATTCCTACGGCGAGGGGAGCATCCCGGAAGGCGCGTGGATAGTGGTGGAGGGGACCGGACTGCGTTACAAGGTAACGGCAAAAACCGCGTTTACCGCCGAAAGCGATTTTGCGATTCCTGTCGCGGCGGAATTCGCCGGAAGCGATTACAACATCGGAAGCGGTATCCCCGTCCGCATCACCCGGGTCATACCCGGACTTGATTCCGTAGAGGCGGGGGAGGACTGGATTGTATCGCCGGGGGAGAACACCGAAGAGGACGACTCGTACCGCGAGCGTGTAAAGAACCGCTGGAGGAGTCAGACATTAGGCGACACGAAAGAGACCTATAAATTTTACGCGGAGGCGGTAGCGGGTGTGAGGAGCGCTAAAATAATCAGAACGCCGCGCGGCCCCGGAAGCACGGACGTTGTCATAGCGTCCGTTACCGGACTTCCCAACGAGGAACTGATTGAGGCTGTAGAAACCGCGCTGTACGACCACGAGCTAATGGGTTTTGACGTGCAGGTAAAAGCGCCTGATGTTACGAATATCTCGGTCGCCGTAGAATACAGCGGGGAGGCTGACGAGGCTGATGTCGCGCTGGTAGCGGAATACTACGTTCATGATTTGGGAATAGGCGGACGGTTCACGATAAAAGATTTGTACGCGCTGTATGAACCGCTGGGGCTTAAAACGGTGGAAATCATCTCTCCTGCGCGGGACGTGCAGGCGGGGGAAGCGAGCATTATTATAGCGGCAATTGATGTTGCGAAGGCCGGATAATGAACGAAATAAAAAAACTGATAGAGAAAACAATAGCCCCGCCCGGCATACAAAAACCGAACCGCCGCGCCCTCTTCGGCGTTATATCCGATGTTTTTAGCAAGGTCGGGGCGGACGCGCTGACGGCGTTCAACGCGCACTTTCCGTATTTGGCGGACGCGGCAAAACTTGAGGAACACGGAAGGGCGTTACTTGTTCCGCGCCTGAAGGACGATACCGAAGCCGAATACCGCGAGCGCGTATCAGCCGCCAGTTTCTTTTTAATGAGAGCCGGGGAGCGCGCCTATATCACGGGGCAGTTGGACGCGCATTTCGGCGGCAGATACGTGGTAAGCGATGAGTTTTTGCACATATACGTTAAAGTCATGGAACTTGACGATGCCGACAGACGCTGGCTTTTGGAGTTTCTTGACGGGCTTGTAAATCCGAACGTAAAACTTTCCGTGGCGGAGTGGTTTCATTTCGTGGAGAAAGTTATCACGCGCGAAACGCTCGCCGCACGGGCGCGGACTAATCCGCGCGAAACGTTTAACGACAGGAGCGTCAAACTAAACGGCAGGGTAAAACTTGACGGCAAAACGGTGAACGCGACCGAAAAACTGCGGATAAAACTGGACGGCGGTTTCCGTCTTAACGGAGCGGTAAACCTGTCCGGCGCGTTGTTGACAACACCTGCGACAGGCATCGTGCGGCTTCCGGTAAAACTTGGGCGCGGTATTTTAGACATGGCGGAGGTATCGGTAAAGCCCCGGCGGACGGAAGTATACGCGGCGCGAATAAAATTGAACGGCGCGATACGGCTTGACGGCTCGGAAAAACTGTCCGGCTTCGGTCGGGTAAATGACGCTATTTTTATGGTTTCACAAACAGCCGTTAAAGACGCGTATACCGGCGTTTGCGACACCATTCACGCGGCGGCGGCAACAAGCCCGCGCGACCGTTACAGACTGCCTCTTAAACTAAACGGCAAAGTCAGGCTGGACGGTTACGCGAAACTGGACGGCTATAGCGGCGTAACGGATAAGGTTCTGGCGCGAGGCGCGGTCGGATATTTTGAAACCTACCGGGCGCGTCTTAAATTGAACGGCGCGGTAAAACTGGACGGATGTGAAGGGCTTTCCGGCTTTGCCGGAATAAACGACAGGGTAAAAGCCGGCTTGCGGTATTGCCGGAAAATAAACGGACAATACCGGCTTGACGGAAGCATAAAATTAAACGGCGGCATATTAATTGCCGTGTAGGAGGGCACATGAGAATAAAAGAAAAAGCGTGGGCGCGCGGCGTGTTCAGACTTCGCGTCTGGAAAAACGGAAAACTTGTCGAGGAAGATGACGGCGGCAATATGATTGTAGACGGCGCGAGGTTTCAGATGGCGCATTTTGTAGCCGGAGACGCCGGTGGGCGGCAAATCGCGGCTATCGCGCTGGGAACGGACGGAACGCCGCCCGTTCCCGGAGACCTCGAAATAACCGACCCTTTCATAAAGGATATTGACGGTGTTGAATATCCGGCGAGCGGACAGGTGAGCTTTAGATGGGTCATTACAACGGCGGAAGCGAATGACAAGGCGATTAGGGAGTTCGGCCTGCTGTGCGCGGACGGTACGCTGTTCGCACGGTATGTGCGGCAAAAGCCGTTAAACAAAGATTCGGATTTTCTCCTTGAGGGAGACTGGACGATAGAGTTTTAGGAGGAACAGGAAATGGCAAATTACAATGAAGAGGCGGTTTGGGAAGGCGTCCGGGAACTTGAGGAAACGGACGATTGTGAGGCGGGCGTTTTCAACATTCCCTTTAGACAGCTTACGCATCGCACGGCAAAGGTAAAGGAGCTGGTCGAAGCCGAAGCGGCGACCCGCACGGCGGAAAACGCCGCGCTTGCCGGGCAGGTACAAAGCGCACAGGGACGCGGCGGCCCCCTTACCGCGCATGACTTCGGGAGTGCAGCGCCGGGGCAGGAAGAAATTACCCGGTACGCCTGCGAGGATATATGGAACGCGGGAGGGACGTTTGTGTGGGACGCGGAAAATCCGAGAGAGTCAACGTACACCGTAGAAACGGACGGCGGACAGACCGTCCACACGGCGGGGGAGATTTTCAACAGCACGTGGATTCGCAATACCTATAACGGCATAAACCACCGTATCGTACTGACGAACACGCCGAACACCGAGCCGTCCGTTTTTTCGTGGGCGGACGTAGGCTATGATACGGTGGGTATAGCGACCGAAGGCCTGCCGGGTCTGGTGAGAAGCGGCGGCGATGTCGAGGTCGACCCTGTAACCGGCATAATGCGGATAACGCAAACCGCGCAAACGGTACAAACCGCGGGAGAAGGAAGAGGAGCGTTTTTGACCGCGAGCGATAAACGGGGGCTTGTGATAAGAGGCGGTACTAGCGTCAAGACCGGAACTGGGGAGGACGTTTCTTATTTTGTTACGGCGGACGATATGACTCTGGACGTTGAATCGCTTCTTGACGTGGGCGCGGCACTTGCCAACGGCAAAGACTACTACGTTTTTGTGTGCCGCAGCGGGAACGGTTTCGAGATGAAGGTAAGCCTTGAAAAGGCCGCGCCTGCCGGTTTTGACGCTACCGTGGTGAAGTTGATAGGCGGGTTTCACACGCTGTGCGCGAACGCGGGTGCTGGAATGACGTATGTTTTCGGCGGGGAGACGCATGAGCATCCGCTCAACGGGTATATAGCCGGGGATATTCTGCCGCAATAGGTGTGGTGTCTTAACCACCGTCCGTTTTCAGAACCGGAAGGCATGGTGTACATACCGCTTCTTGATTTCTGGTGCGATATATACCTGCAAAGCGGAAGCGGGGCAAACACGAAATCGGCGTATCAGGGGGCGATAACGAGAAGCCGCCAGTACGTTGACTTTGTGGAAGACCAGTTCTGCGTCAAAAAGGCGTTGCTCAACGATGAGGAGTTCGCGTCCGCGATGCTCGGAAGCAACGAAAAGACCGCCGTGGCCGGAGCGAGTGAAGGGGGCGCGGTGACTGGCGGCGCGGGAGGGCGCAACGACACGTCGAACCGCCGCATGATATCGGTTTACGGCGTGGAGGAAGGGTGCGGTTCGCTGTGGCAGTGGCTTGCGAGTACGTGCGGGTCGGGAAGCAGCGGCTGGACTACACAGGCCGGGGGCAAGGGGGATTATTACGGTGCCTGTTATGTATTGCTGGCGGGGGGCGATTGGAACGATGGCGCGAATTGCGGTTCCCGGGCGCGTGGTGCGAGTGCTGCGCGGGCGTCCGCGAGTGCGGTTCTCGGCGGGCGGGGCCGGAGCCGTCCCGCATATTCCATGTAAACGGCGGCGGTTGACATCAAACCGGCGTAATGCGATAATGCGTAATGCCTCCGCCGTCCTTATAAGGACGGCGGAGCCGAAATTTTTTAGCGTTGTGTTAATCCTTGTTTTGCTGGCAGGGGGCAATTGGAACAATGGCGCGAATTGCGGTTCCCAGGCGCGTAATGCGAATAATGCGCGGGCGTCCACGAATGCGAATATCGGCGGGCAGGGCCGGAGACAGAGGGTCGGGCGTATGCCAACTCTACGGCTGAACGCAACGCTTTGTCGAGTTGGATCGTCAACCGGCAGAATACAAAACAGAGGGGCCGGGCCGTTAGTAGGATTTCCGAAAGCGGCACGGTTTTTTTTGCAATGAGACGGCACGGCGGTTTATGGCGGAAAATTATCTCATGGGAAAATATGCTGACCGCGTATCACAACGCCGCGAAGCACAAGAGTTCAATGCGTAATGTCAAAAAATTCGCGGAAAACGCGGACGAAAACTTAAAACAGATACAAAACGCCCTTATTGAAAAAACATTTACCACTTCACGGTATACGGAAAAAAGGATTTACGAACCGAAAGAGCGCGTGATTTACGTGCTTCCCTTCGCGCCCGACCGGATTGTCCAGCACGCCCTTATGAACGCGCTTATTCCGATATGGGATAATTTTTTTATATACGATTCTTACGCCTGCCGCAGCGGAAAAGGCATCCATGCCGGAAGCGTCCGGACGATGGAATTCGTGCGCCGGAACAAGTACGTCCTGAAATGCGATATAAGAAAATTTTACCCCTCTATCGACCAGGAGATTCTACTATCAATAATCAAGCGAAAAATAAAATGTCCCGATACGCTCTGGCTTATTGAAGACATTGTCCACAGTTTTCCGGGAGGAAAAAATGTCCCGATAGGCAATTACACGTCACAGTGGTTCGGCAACCTGTATATGAACGAAGCGGACCGCTATATCAAACAGGAATTAAAAATAAAAGATTATATCCGCTATTGCGATGATTTTTGTCTGTTCCACGATGATAAAAGATTCTTAAATGAATGCCGTGATAAAATAAATGTTTTTATCGGCGAAAAACTGAAACTTACATTTAGTAAATGCGATATATTTCCCGTATCACGGGGCGTTGATTTTCTGGGTTACCGGCATTTTGACAACTACATTCTGGTAAGGAAAAGCACGGCAAAACGGGTAAAAAAACGGCTCGCCGCCCTGCCTAAACTGTATGGGAAAGGAAAAATCAGCGGGGAACAGTACCGCTCGTCCGTAGCCTCGACCTACGGATGGCTCAAACGCGCGAACACCTATAATCTCAGGGTAAAAATACAACTGGACGAACTCAAAAAAAAAGTGGAGGAGTTACCGTGAATAAATTTTCCGATTTCGCCGATACAACAGCCGTACCTATTATGGACGGCAGGAAAGTATCGCTCGATGATATTCTTAATAAAGAAATTGTCGTACTGCGCTACAAAATAAAAAAATCAAAATTTACGGACGCGAAAAACCCCGAATGCCTGACGGTGCAGTTCGCCTACCCGGAAAAGGAAGCGGAACATTTTGTTTTTTTCTCCGGCTCCGCCGTCCTCATGGAGCAGCTTGAAAAATACAATGAAAAACTCCCTTTTACGGCGGTGATAAAAAAGATAGGCAAGTATTTTACATTCTCATAATTTTTTCAAAAAGTTTACTGTATTTGTCCCGCAGGGCGGGGTATTATCGGTATAAGGATTTTTACGGAGGATGTTATGGTTTATATCGTTAAGAAAAACGGTTCGGCGCTGGTGTTTTACAGCGAGGACGAAATGAAAAAAGCCGGTTATAAATCGGCGGGTAAAACGGTAAGCGATGAGGAGTTTAATTCGGCGGGCTGTTACGCCCGTGTCGTGGACGGGCTTATCGTTGTCGGCAAAACGGACGCGGAAAAGCTAGCCGACACAAAGGCGGCGCGTCTTGACGAACTGAAGCGCCTGCTTGCGGAGACAGATTATATCGCCGTCAAGATTGCCGAGGGCGCGGCCACGGTCACGCAGTACGCCGCAAAGCTCGCCGAACGCAGAGCGTGGCGGACAGAAATAGGGCAGTTGGAATCGGCTTAAAAAAGGAAAAACCGGCAATGCCGGAAAAATAAAAAGCGGGCAGAAGCCCGGCTGTGGAACCAGCCGGACAGACGGATTACGCCGCCTACAGGATACCCTGCTACTACCCTACCGAAGCTCTTCGGATAGTATCAGTATCGGCTGTTTTGTCTTTTGGTATTAGCCCGTAATATGGAGGAGTGTGCCATGAGGACACCGTTATCGTATTACGGCGGCAAGCAGCAGCTTGCCCCAACTATTCTGGGGCTTATCCCGGAACACAGGTTATATTGCGAGCCGTTTTTAGGCGGCGCCGCGGTATTTTTCGCAAAAAAGCCGTCCAAGGTTGAGGTTGTAAACGACACCAACGGCGAGCTTATCAATTTCTACGAGGTTCTGCAAAGGGACTTTTCCGCCCTCGAAAAAGAGGTGTCGATTAGCCTACACAGCAGAAGGCAGCACCGTCAGGCAAAGGTGGTTTACGAAAATCCCGAAATGTTTGACCGCGTGAAAAGGGCGTGGGCGATATGGGTTCTTGCCAATTCGTCTTACGGTCACGCCCTTGACGGCGGCTACGGTTACGACCGCACGGGCGGCACCAGCAAGAACCTAGACAACAAACGCGCGGGGTTTACAATTGACTACGCAATCCGTCTGCAACGCGCCCAAATCGAGTGTTGCGACGCCCTGCGTATCATTCAAAGCCGCGATGTAGCCGACGCGTTCTTTTACATCGACCCGCCCTATGTGGGCGCAGACCAGGGGCATTACGACGGCTACACACAGGAGGACTTTGACGCGCTTTTGAAACTGCTGGAGTCCCTTCAGGGCAAGTTCCTGCTGAGTTCGTTCCGCAACGAAGCCCTACGCGACTGTACCAAACGGAACGGCTGGTATTCGCTGGAGTTCAGCATGGACTCGTCAATGACGCATTGCGGCAAAAATCCGCGCAAGAAGGTCGAGGTGCTTACGGCAAACTACCCGATTGCGGTAACGCCCGGCAAGCGGTCAAAGAAGGAGCCGGTGACAGAGGACGAGTAAAAAAAGCGGGGCCTGTAGCATTATTCGGCCCCGCTTTTACCGCCGTTCAAAGGGAGTTTAAAGGCTGTCGGAATTCCCCTTTTTGGTGCAAATTTCGGCGTTACGAATTCCCCTTTTTGGTGCAAGAAATTCCCCTTTTTGGCGCGGTGTTACAGCCTCGCCCCAGGGCCTCGTCCCAGCCCCTCGCCCCAGAGCCTCGCCCCAGACTCCCGCCCCAGACTCCCGCCCACCCGCAGAGCGGCTTCCCCGGCGGACTCGCCTGCCCTCCCGCCACTGCATCTCACTGCTCACTCGTCCTGCCCCCTCGCCTTCACCCTCGTCCCGCCCCTCGTCCCAGAGCCTCGTCCCAGACCCTCGCCCCCGCCCCTCGTCCCAGACTCCCGCCTTCATCCTCGTCCCAGATTCCCGTTCCAGACTCCCACCTTCATCCTCGTCCCAGGGCCTCGCCCCAGAGCCTCGCCCCAGAGCCTCGCCCCAGCCCCTCGCCCCAGAGCCTCGTCCCAGCCCCTCGTCCCAGCCCCTCGTCCAGAGCCTTGCCCCCGAGCCTCGTCCCAGACCCTCGTCCCCGCCCCTCGTCCAGACCCGCGCCCCCGAGTCCCGCCCCCCGACGCGGGCCAGCCTGCCGGGCCCGCGACCCAACGCCCAGCGCCCC
>JAISLM010000050.1 GCA_031290855.1 Spirochaetaceae bacterium | reverse complement strand
ATAACGGGAAATTTGAAGACTTTAAGATGGCGACAGACGGCTGTATTACAGAAACGGGGTGGGAACACAAAAAGAAGGTTTCAACCCTTGTTACCGGGAACTTTCAGTCATTTACCGATGTTTATGTACCTGCCGCATAATGATATTTTCATGGCTAAAGGAGTATAGCTTCTTTTAATGCCGTGTTTATATTTTCCTGTATCAGGCGATTCAATACGGGTAATGTTTGCCGCGTAACATCTTCCGCGGGAATTGCCGGCTTTTTCCGGACATCCCGGCTTCGTACCAGTTTTCCATCATCAAATGCCATTCACGTAAATGACGGACAACATCGCTGACAGTTTTATTACGGTCGTTTAATTCATCATTGATGTATGTCCTGTTTTTAATATCATCAAGAAGTTCATTTATAAAGTCCAACAATTTTTGAAGTTCGCTTCAGATAATTCCAGCAGGTTTTTTTATTTGTAGGCCGCGGCATTCCGTATCCTTATAACTTTTTCCATATTATTCGGAGGATGCCCGGCTACCGTTATGGAAAAGATTAGGTTTGAGTCCAAACCGTCCCTCTCCTTTGACGGGAAGCACCGGTTTTGTGTTTCCCCTGTAGCACCGATTGAGCCGCCCGGAGATCGAATCCAGGACCCACGCCTTAAAAGGGCGTTGCTCTACCAACTGAGCTAGCGGCCCGTGCATTGAGGCGCCACAACATTGAAGCGCCTTGGTAAGGCTAGCATATTTTTTAAAAAAGGTCAACCGGCAGATCGCAATGCGGCTTCCCTACGGCAAGTCTCTTGTTATGAGTACCAGGAATCTTCCGGACAAGGCTTTTATCGTAACGGCTCCTGTTTCCGCGACGTTGCTTAGGCCGAAAAAGCCGCGCTTCCACGCGACGGGAGCAAGCGGCCATTTAAGGCCGTTGCTTTGCGCCTTCCACGGCCCGTTTCCAAGAGGAAAAACGGAAACGATGTCGGTTTTTCGGGCGTTAAAGTGGAACTCGTCCGAGACAACGTAGATTTCTTCCCGTGCGGTAAACCAGCGCAGCGGATAAGGTTCCCGTTCAAACAGCGCGGCTATCGCAAGAACATGGTCAAGTCTGCCGCCGCCGCCGCCCGCCAGCGTAACGTCGTCGCAACCCTTTTCAAAAAGCAGGCCCACGGCCAGTTCGGTATCTGTAAAATCCTTATCGGGGGGGAAGCGCATCACGCGGCTTGGCGGGTATGCGCCCAGCCGCGCCTGACTGTCAAGCGAGTCCATGTCGCCGATTATCCAGTCAGGACGCAAACCGGCGTTTTCGGCACGTACAAGGCCGGAATCGGCGGCGACGACGAGGTCCGCGCCGACGGCAAGCCCGGCGCATAATTCATCGTCCGGCCCCTCGCCGCCTATAAACGCAAGCCCCTTCATGCGCCTTTATATGACCCAATCCCAGAATTCGGTTTGATCCAACTCCAGGTGCCCGGCGTTTTTTGATACGCTTTCGTGCATCTGAAGCTCAGGGTTCTTAACGCTTACACGAGTTTGGGCCGGGACTGATTTTGTAACGAAGGCGTTGCTTCCTATCACGACACCCTGCCCTATCACCGTCGCGCCGCCCAGAATAGACGCCCCGGAATAGATAGTTACGCCGTCCTCTATGGTGGGGTGGCGTTTAACGCCGCTAAGCGCCTGACCGCCGCGGGTCGAAAGCCCGCCAAGCGTAACGCCCTGGTAAATCTTCACATTGTTGCCTATCACGGTTGTTTCGCCGATTACGATTCCGGTACCGTGATCGATAAAAAAATGCCTGCCTATAGTCGCGCCGGGGTGAATATCGATGCCTGTAATGTTATGCGCGTATTCCGTCATTATGCGCGGAATCAACGGAATATCGAGCAGGTACAGCTCGTGCGCCAGGCGGTAGATCATTATCGCGTAAATGCCAGGATATGACGATATTATTTCGTCTTTGCTGTACGCGGCAGGATCGCCGTCGAATGCCGCGTCAACATCCATAGCAAGGTAGCTTCTTATTAAAGAAAGCTTTGACAAAAAGGTATAAACCAGTTTTTCGGCCTCTCCCAGCGCCTCGTCATGGCAGGGCGAACCGTCTTTACGGTGGCACAGGGCTATTGCGATCTGTTTTGTTAAATCAAAAAAAATCTCTTCAACAAGTTCGCCGGTCTGATACTCGATAAAACTTTTTGTAATATATTTTTTTACAAAATAACCGGGAAAGATCAGGCGCCTGAGCTTTCCGATTATTTCTATCAGCAGTGAACGGTTAAGCTGGTATACCGAATCAACCTTTATCGTCGCTTCGATCTCCTCGTAACTTTTTAACAGCGTAGCGACCAGCTCTTTGATATGAATACCGCCCGGTATTCCGTGTTTAGGCGGCATATTTGTACGCATCAGAGATATCCTCTCCTCAGCTTCCGATTGCTTGTAGCATCCCTTATCCATAAAAAAACCCGAAAAAATTATCCCTCATAAACGCCCCGGCCTCCTCCCGTTTACCGCAAAGCGCGGCGCACTTTGCGGCTTCAATCATAGAATCACAGGGGGTCGACGGTCGTCTTGTACACCGTCGTAAGTTTATCACCCTGTTTAACGATTTCGACAATCACGGCGGATTTAACCGGATTGTGCTTTTCGTCAAACGACAGGTTGCCCGTCACATAGCTGCCTTTGAGCACGGCCAGCGCGTTCTTTACATCGGTCGAATCGAGCGAACCCGCAGCCGCTATCGCGTCACGGATCAGGTACATCGAATCGTAACCAAGCGCCGCGAACGAAACGGGGATCGTGCCGAATTTGGCGCTGTACGCCTTTACGAAATTCTGCACCTTCGGATTGGTCGAGTCTGCGGCATAATGGTTGGAATAGAAGCCGTTTAGGACCTCGTCGCCCGCGTTTTCCGTAAGCCCGTCCCAGCCGTCCGCCCCGACGATAGGGGTATTTATCCCCTGCGCCCGGAGTTGTTTCGCGATAAGGGCGACAGTGTTGTAGTAATCGGGCAGATAAACCAAATCGGGCTTTTCAGCTTTGATCTTCGTGATTTGGGCGTTAAAATCCACATCGCCCGTCGTATACGATTCGCTTGCGACCACGACTCCTCCCTGCCGCTGGAAAGCCGCGATGAAGTTGTCTTTGAGCCCGACCGAATAGTCGTTGCCGTTGTCGTAAAGGACGGCCGCCCGTTTGGCGCCGAGATCGTTTGCGGAAAAAATACCGCCGCCCGTCCCCTGAAACGGGTCGATGAAGCAGGTCCGGAAGATGAAGTCCCCCGCGTCAGTGACCGCCTCCGCAGTGGCGGCGGGCGCGATGATCAGGACTTTCTGCGTCTGGGCCTTTGACGTTATCGCTATCGTACACCCCGAAGTCAGGCTGCCTATGATAATCTTCACATTATCTTTTGCGGTGAGCTTATTGTACGCATTGACGGACTTTTCGGGATTACCTTCGTCATCTTCAAAGACGAGTTCGACCTTTTTACCGTCTATGCCGCCCGCCGCGTTGATCTCGTCAATCGCGAGCAGGATGCCGTTACGCGCCTCAATACCGTAAACCGCCACATTCCCCGACAGCGGGAATATACCGCCTATCCTAACCGTATTCGCGTTCCGTTTACAAGCGGACAGGAAAACACAGGCCGTCATTATCAAACCGGCAAGAATCAAAATTAACTTTTTCACTTTTCTCTCCTTAAAATTTAATGAAATCATGCAGATGTTTTACCACGTTAGCACATGGAAAAAAATTTTTCTACCTACAGAGGCTTTATCAAAACTGAAGTTTTGGGGAGACAGGTTTTGCTTGTCCAGTAACCTTGAAATTCGCGGTTTTGCAAGGATGAAAACCGGAAGGCCGAAGGCCTCAAAAACCGCAAGATCCTGTCACAAAACCGTGCGCGTTAGCGCACTTAGCGCACAGTCAATTAGTTTTGGGACAGGAGCTACAGCTTAAGAATTATACCCGCGAGAGCTCCGGCCACAATAAAGAGTACGGTGGGCAATTTTTTGAAATGCGCCAGCAGGATATAAAAAATCACCGATATGAAACATTCCTGTAATTTTATGGATTGATACCAGACGCCGGCGCCCTGTCTGTAGAACGCGAGTTTGAGAACGCCGTATCCGGCAGAAGCCAATAAACCGGCGGCTGCGGGGCGCAGCCCTTCAAACACGCTTTGCACGGCCTGGTTTTTTTTGAAGTCGTCGTACAGGCGGGCTATAACTATTATTATCATCACCGGAGCGCTTACCAGACCGGACGCCGCCACAAACGCTCCCGCGACGTCTGCGGCATGAATGCCCACGTAAGCGCCAAGATTCACGCCCATCGCTCCAGGAAGAAGCTGTGCGACAGCGAGCATATCCGGTATCTGCGCCGCTTCTAGCCACGGGTACTTACCGGCAAGCCTGTATATAAACGGCAGTGTCGCCAGCCCGCCGCCTATAGAAAAAATTCCGATAGCGAAAAATTCAATATACAGTAACAGAACATTCATGTTTACCGTTAAATATTACCGTCTTTCACCGGAAATTCAAGACCGGCGAAGCCGTAAAAATCCGGTTCTGCCCGAAACCATCTGATTTAAGAAGGCAGACATGTTTGCGGTGGGATGGCCGGCAGCCCTGAACGTCCGCGGTGAAAACTCTGGCGGCTTAGAGGTCGTCCCTGCCGATCGGACGGCCTATGCGTATGCTTTCGCCGAGAAAATCAATGCGGCGGCCTTCTATCAGTATCTGTATGTTGCGTATGTTTGGAAATTCAGTTGCCGTCCAAACAATTTGACGAAGCTGGGCTATATAACCTTCCGCCCCATACCCGTTGAACATAAAATTTTCATTAAAACTTACCATTGCGGTATTACCGGTAACATGCGCGTTCTGTATACGTACGCCGTCCGGTATAAGCGAGGTGAAACCCTGGTTCTCTTCTGTGGCTGTAGGGCCCTGCAACAAGAGGTTGAGCGCGTCGAGCAGCGGCGAATCTGAAACAAGAACCTGCCTTTTTACAGGCGAGGTGAGCACCATGCCGGAGTTGTCAATTTTGACAAAATATATCACGCGCTCCCGCACGGCAGGCCGATTCTCCGCAGGCGTTCCGCCGGCGGTTTCGGAGGTTGGCGACCGGGTTTCCTGCGTACCGTCAGGACTTGCCGCGCTGTCCGTACCGGACGTGACAGGAGACGGCTCCGAAGTCAGGTCTGACGGCGGCGTAACAAAGATTTGGCTTGCGGGCGAAGTTTCCCCGGCGGGAGGTGTCTCACCGTTATCAGGCGGAGTTTCTGTCTCCTGCCCGGCGGCTGCCGGCGTTTTCGTCAGGCGTTCAATAAAACGGGTAGACTCCAAAGTATTGCGGATAAGAGGCAGGTTGATTATGAACAGCAACAGTACGACAATTAAAAAAATCATCCAAAAAAGGATCGCTACGGTATGCGAACGCTTTTTTTGTGAATTATTTGCGCCTTTATTCGGTTTACGAACGCTCATGCTTGTATTCTATGGAAAAAAGACAAATCAGTCAATTTACCGCGGCGGCAATTCCGAATTTAAGTGAGGGTCAACACGCGTGACGGTAAAGAGCTGGACTTGCCGGCTTTTGCGGGATATGGTGGTTTTTCAGGGTGGGGTATTTAATAGCCTATTTGCGAACGAACTACCTGCCGCAAGGCTGGACTTACCCCACAGAATCAATAGCGGCTTTCCTTTCAAGCCGGCAGGAGATACAGCTTCATAAGCCCTATCCATACCGTTTTTACACCGGGGGGGGGGGGGGGGGGGCGTACATTTCGGCCCGCCCAGCCATTCCGGATATTTTATTCGCAGTGGGGTCTGCTCCCCCGCCCCTTGGGGCGGTTAGAGTGGGTAGCAACTACAAAAAAATTGTAGTAGACGGGTTTGCGAGCAAACAAGGTTTGCTATGCAAACCACCA